>NZ_PKGG01000252.1:0-6768 GCF_046480465.1 Arthrospira sp. PCC 8006 | reverse complement strand
CAATACAGGGGCAGGTGTTGCAGGGATTCCCAGGTGMGGGSAGAGGCGAAAGAGGGTTCGCCGCTATGGGGGGTTTGTTCGGTGACTTCGGGATGGGGAGTGGTGGGGGGATGGTGCCATGCTTGATAAAATTCGGGATAGGGGAGATTTTCGGCACAATTCCAAAGGACTTCGTAGGATGCCTCGAATCGTTTAAAGTTGTTTTGGTAAACTTCATCGCTGAGGTTGTGTTTTAAGGCTGAGACGAACCGTACAGATTGTTTTGGTGTGGTGAGCATTCCTCTCACTTTTGCCTGTCCATATGTCAATCTCTCAGTGTTAATGAGATTAATAAAAACATCAATTGCTTGAAAATTTTCTGAGTCAACCTTGTTTAGAGCAAGAGCCAATACAAATTGTCTTGTGCGAGAGACCAAAAAATTGTCGTTTGTAATAAGCTCAGAAAGAATCTTAATGACTTGACGATTATCTTTTCCGATTATACCTAAAGCATACACTAATCTTCCACAATAAAAATCATGCCTGAATGTTTTTACAAGAGAAATTAAGGTAGGAATAATTTTATAGTTTTTGGCATCAATTCGAGCCAAATCTTTAGCAGCATGAGACCGAATATTTTCATGTTCAGCCTTGTTTTCAATAATCTTGACTAAACTCATGATTGCATTAGAATTTCCTTGACCAATTTCACCCAATGCCTCTACCGCACTACCACGGATATTCTCATCATTATCAGTATTTTCCAGAACCCTGATTAATGCTGCTATTGCATCAAAATTTCCTTGACCAATTTCACCCAATGCCTCTACCGCACTACCACGGATATTCTCATCATTATCAGTATTTTCCAAAACCCTGATTAATGCTGCTATTGCATCACGATTTCCTTGAGCAATTGTACTTAAACTAAATACCGCTCGCCTCCAGATATGCTCATTGTTCTTAGTATTGTTGATAACCCTGATTAATGCTGCTATTGCAACAAGATTTCCCTGGGGAATATATCTTAAAGCATACACTGCACTACTACGAGTCGATTCATTCTTAGAGGTTTCCATTAGTTCAACTAAAGTGATGATTGCATCAGGATTTCCCTGAGCAATTTTACCCATGCTCTTAGCCGCATCCTCACGGGTATCGTCATCCTCAGTAGTGCGGATTACTTCGAGCAATTCAGCGATAGCATCGGGATTTCCTGGAGCGATTTTCCCTAAACTCTCTGCCGCCTTCATACGGATATATTTATTCTCAGTAGTGCGGATAATTTGGAGCAATTCAGCGATAGCATCGGGATTTCCTGGAGCGATTTTCCCTAAACTCTCTGCCGCCTTCATACGGGTATCGTCATCCTCAGTAGTGCGGATAATTTGGAGCAACCCAGCGATGGCATCGGGATTTCCTTGTCCGATTTTCTCTAAATTCTCTGCCGCAAGCCAACCGGTAAGTCCATCCTCAGTGGTGCGGATAATTTGGAGTAACCCAGCGATGGCATCGGGATTTCCTTGTCCGATTGCCCCTAAACTTAATGCCGCTTCGTCCATGATATCTTCATCTAGGCAATTCTCAAGAATTGCACTCAGTTCTGAAATCGCAAGCCATCTAATGGTTTCAGATATCGCCTTTCTTGCCCATTCTTGAATCAGATTGGGAAAAATTGTCCATTTCTGTTTCTGAATATCAAACTCACCACACCCGCACTTCACCACCTGCTGCACAATATCAGTAGCCAGGGAACAAGCCTTAAACTCATTAATTCCTGCTGCTGCTAGAAAATAGGCTTTCTCTTCATAAAATCCTCTATCTACTTTCTCTTCATAAAATCCTCTATCTACTTTCTCAAAGTTCCATTCTCCACAGCCATCCTTAAACTCAATCAACCCCCGAATAAACCCCTCCTTCTCCTCATCCCCAACATCCTCACGCCCCAACCACAACAAAATTACCTGCTTCCACTGCGGTTCAAAAATATGATATCGCTTCCCCTCCACAGGACGATCGCAATGATCCTTCGGCAGAAAATAATCCCAATCCTCCACCGCCAACGCCGCGAAATACTCCGGAAACGTCGCATGATAAAAAACATAAACCGGGTCTTCCGGTTCATCCGCATCAACTCCCACCTCATTCAACCAACCCAACTTTAACGCCGTATCTAATAGAGAATCCTCGTCGGGTTCTCCCAAATATTCACAGACCAACCGATGACTTAACCGAAACCGACTCCTCTCCCCATCAAGGGATACTTTTGCTAACTCTCCTAATGCTGCATTTAACTGTTTTCTTTTCTCACTCTTCACCGGAAACTCTTTTTTCTTCCACTTATAAATATAGTCCACAAACTTTTCATACAACTTAGCTGTCGTATCCGGCAAATTTCCCTTTTTTCCTGTCCAAGTCGCACATAACAATGTTAACCGCAGGGGATTGCGGCATAAATCCTTAATCCGTTCCTTCCCCGACTCTTGCAATTCTGACCACAAGGATTCCGCTAACTGGACATCCTCACCCGCCGCCACCAACCCCCGAAACCACCTCCGGATAAACTGCGGCTACATAGCCTACAACTCCTATTCTACCGTTACTTAGGTGTTACTCAAAACCATAGCAGAGTAACAAGTGAGTAAAAAATGAGTAACGATATCAATACCCCTACAGTAGGGGGAAAGGGTAACTATGACGGGGGCTATGCTAGGTTCCTCAAGGCCTATCAGGATTTTAAGGGTGAGTGTCCTAGGGGGGTAACTCTCAAACTTCAAAAGACCGGGGTTAGGTACAATCTCTTATTGCAGTTTAAGCAACCACCAACCGGAAAACGACTACCCAAAACGGCTAACCTTGAGTGTACTCCAGAAGGGGTGATAGACGGCGTTAAGAAAGCTAAGTTGGTATCTGAAGCCCTGGGAACTATCAGCAGCGCTAGTGAGTTCTGGGATTGGTACGATAAAACCATCCTAGGGAAAAATCAGATTGAGGATAATCTGATAACCTACCGGGAAATATTTCAACAACTGGAAGATGGGTATTTTGCCGGGTACAACCGCAACACAGGACGACCGCGTTCTCGCGATATTGTCAGTGACCTATCATCTTACGAGGCTACTAAAGGAATATATTTCAGGCTGTTCCCTAACTGGGATGAATATCCTAGCTGGGAGAGTTTCAAGGCTATGCTATACACTCCCTTGCAGAATGGAGAACAATTAGTAGGCTCCAAAACCTTCAAGGAACGTTACTACATCTTAAAAGCCATAGCTGAGAAATCACCTAACAAAGAACACTTGCTTAAACAGCTTGAGCCTATTAACGCCAAACAAACACAATTCAAAAAGAAACAACGGATAGGCATCGATGCCTTTAAAGATTGGTGGTATAGCGCTAAACAAAAAGCCTATACCATTAAAAGCAATACAGTAAGCAATAACCGCCATAGTTGGTTATGGGTGACGGGTATGGCAGTAATGTATGGGTTAAGGCCTACCGAGATAGCTGCGGCCGTTAATCTAACTAAGCCATTTGTAACGGATGATGGTATCACTATCAAAGCACTGTCAGACCCTGATCATCAGGATAATTACTTGGTGCTAGGTGACTATGTTTACTTTACTGACTCAGAAGGTCGGAAAGTGAGTATTAAAACAGGAGGAAGGGTTGTAGCTCCAATTCCCAGTCCTGAAATGTTTAAACTTCTGGAATTGAAACAGCCGTTGTTACCAGAATATAGCCCTAAAAAAGGCGTTCAACCCAGAACCATAACCGGAGGTTTTGACACAAGGTTTACTCAAAAAATTTCCTCTATGAAATGCCCGGTAACCCAGAAATATGCTTTTCGTAGACTGTACAACCTGTTAGGTGAAAAGTATGGATTACCTATCGAGTTGCGAGCTAGACTTATGGGTCATAGCACAATCGTCAATGAGAGTAACTATAAAACAAAAGGGATTGACGCTACCTTAGAAGTTCTCGAAGGATGCTCTAAGTTACCTATACCGTTGAACGTAGCCATAGAACGGTTAGCAGCGTTAGGGGTTGATATTGATAGCTCTGAAGCTAAATTATTCCTTTGAGTTATCTATCAGATAGATTAATCTAATCGTCAACCTTTCATAAATTAATGCCCCTAGATTAAACCCCTAGGGGTTATTTTATGGCTACAGATTGATAGATCCTGCTATGGTTTTGAGTAACACCTAAGTAACGGTAGAATAGGAGTTGTAGGCTATGTAGCCGCAGTTTATCCGGAGGTGGTTTCCGGTGGAAGCTGACGCGGAGTCGTTGTGGTCACAGTTGCAGGCGACAGGGAAGGAACGGATTAAGGATTTATGCCGCAATCCCCTGCGGTTAACCTTGTTATGTGCGACTTGGAAGGTGGAGAATGCGCTACCGGAAACGATGGCGGAGTTGTATGAGATTTTTGTGAACTTTATTTATAACTGGAAGGGAGAAGAATTTTTATTGACAGATGAGGAAAAGGATAAATTAACAAATGAGCAAAAAGATAAATTACTAGATAAGATAAAAAATGATTTGAATGAAACTTTAGGAAAGTTGGAAAAAGTATCCCTCGATGGTGAAGTAAGCCGCTTTCGGTTAACCCATCGGTTGGTACGTCAATACTTGGGTAAACGGGAGGCTAAAAGTTCTCTGTTAAACAGAGCGTTAAAGTTGGGTTGGTTGAATGAGGTGGGGGTGGCAGCGGAAAAGCCCCGTGAGAAGGTCTATGGGTTTTATCATGCGACGTTTCAGGAGTATTTTGCAGCGTTGGCGGTGGAGGATTGGGATTATTTTCTGCCGAAGGATCATTGCGATCGTCCGGTGGAGGGGAAGCGGTATCGGATTTTTGAACCGCAGTGGAAGCAGGTGATTTTGTTGTGGTTCGGACGTGAGGATATTAAGGCTAAGGCTGAGGAGAATGAGAAGGAGAAGGAGGAGTTTATTCGTGCGTTGGTTGAGTTTGAGGATGCTTGTGGAGAGTGGAACTTTGACAAAGTAGATAGAGGATTTTATGAATACCAAGCAAATTTCATAGCTGCTGCTGCAATTAATGAATTTAAGGCTTGTTCCCTGGCAGATGAGATTGTGCGGCAGGTTGTGAGGTGGGGATTCGGTTATTTTAATACTGAAAAACAAGAATGGCGGACTTTTTTAGATCCGATCAAAGAAGCGGCGAGAGAGGTGATACCACAAACCATTAGACCCTTGGCGATCGCTGTATTGATCGAAATTATCCGCATGACTAAGAATGAAGATACCCGTAGGAAGGCGGTAGAGAGTTTAGAGCAAATCGACCCGGGAAATCCCAAGGCGATCGCTGGATTGCTCGAAGTTATCCGCACAACTGATTCTAAATATACCCAGTACCAGGTGATAGAGAGTTTAGATAAAATCGACCCGGGAAATCCAGAGGCAATCGCTGTGTTGCTTGAAATTATCCGGCGCCCTACTAAGGATGAATTGACCCGTTCGGGGGCGACATGGACTTTAAGAGAAATTGGACAAGGACATCCAGAGGCGATCGCTCGCTTGCTTGAAATTATCCGCACTACTGAGGATGAATGGACCCGTAGGCAGGCAGTAGATGGTTTAGGGGGAATCGGACAAGGAAATCCCGATGCGATCGCTCGCTTGCTTGAAATTATCCGCACTACTGAGGATGAATGGACCTGTAGGGAGGCAGTAGAGAGTTTAGGAAAAATCTGACAGGGAAATCCCAAGGCGAGCGCTGGATTGCTCGAAGTTATCCGCACCACTGATTCTAAATATACCCAGTACCAGGTGATAGAGAGTTTAGATAAAATCGACCCGGGAACAGGGAACCCGCAGGCGATCGCTGTATTGCTCGACATTATCCGCACCACTGAGAATGAAGATACCCGTTGGAAGTCGGCAGAAATTTTGGGGAAAATCGACCCTGGAAATGCCGAGGTGATTGCTGGGTTTTTCCAATTTATTCGCACGACTAAGGATTTTTTGAGATTGATTGATTTACACGGAATCATAAAAGGAAATCCTGAGCTCATCACTGGGTTAGTCAAATTTATCCACACCACTCAAGATGAATGGGCCAGTGGGGAAGCGGCTAATAGTTTAGGGCAAATCGTACAAGGAAATTCCGAGTCCATCGGTCAGTTGATCGAGATTATCCGCAACACCACTGAAGATGACTATATTCGTTGTCAGGCGGCTAATAGTTTAGGGAAAATCGACCCGGGAAATCCAGAAGCGATCGCGGCCTTAGAAGAAATCTTATGGGATGCTGGGGCTGATAAGTACACCCGTGGGCGAGCAGCCGAGAGTTTAGGGGAAATCGCCCCAGGGAACCCGCAGGCGATCGCCGCCTTAGTGGAAATCTTACGGGATGCTGGTGCTGATGATTCCACCCGTAGGCAAGCAGCCGAGAGTTTAGGGGAAATCGACCCGGGAAATCCAGAGGCGATCGCTGCCTTAGAGGAAATCTTACGGGATGCTGGTGCTGATGATTTCACCCGTTGGCGAGCAGCCAATAGTTTAGAAACAATCGCCCCAGGGAACCCGCAGGCGATCGCCGCATTAGAGGAAATCTTACGGGATGCTGGTGCTGATAATGACATCCGTAGCCGAGCAGCTTGGAGTTTAGGGGAAATCGCCCCAGGGAATCAGCAGGCGATCGCCGCATTAGAGGAAATCTTACGGGATGCTGGAGCTGATGATGACACCCGTTGGCTAGCAGCCGAGAGTTTAGAGAAAATACTCACCACACGCAACACTATGCAGGAGTCGTCTCCGCCTTAA
>NZ_PKGG01000441.1:0-1624 GCF_046480465.1 Arthrospira sp. PCC 8006 | reverse complement strand
CTAATTCCTGTTTGAGTTTTTCATTCTGTTGTTTGATGATTCGTTCGGTTTCCCGGAAGCGGCGATCGCTTTCTTGGGACTGTTCCCGGAAGCGGCGATCGCTTTCTTGGGACTGTTCCCGGAAGCGGCGATCGCTTTCTTGGGATTGTTCTTTGAGGAGTCGTTCAGTTTCCTTTTGGGCTTCTATGAGTTCTCCTAGCAGCCTCCAAACATCGTCAGCATTGGTGGTCATGGGGGTTGTCCTCTGGGTGATTTCAATCATCCATTTTAGCCACTTTCCACTATGCGATCGCTTTCTGGTAAGATGCGATCGCACTTCYGARASSCTAGGCGATACGTCGCACTCCGAGGCTAGGCGATACGTCGCACTCCGAGGCTACGCGAACGCACTTCTGAGAGGGTAGGCGATACTTCTGGCGGKCACGCTACGCGATACGTCGCACTCCGAGGCTACGCGATCGCATTTCTGAAAGGGTAGGCGATAGGTCGCACTTCCSAGAGRGTAGGCGATAGGTCGCACTTCCGAGAGGCTACGCGATCGCCAACTCTGGGGGTAATTTACCATTGGCGGGGACGGAATTTATCATCATTTAAAATCACGACGCTATCTCCTGACTGTGCCAAAACAAATAAGCCGCGACGGTAGCCATAGCGGGCGACWTYTTCGGGGACGACCATTCCGGCGACGGMTCCCATGGCCTTAAAATCACGATAAGCGGGCATTAACCGCTTGAATTTTTCGAGTCTTTCCAGGTGTTCGTCGATGTCGGTTTGGCTGAGTTTGCTTTTGACTTCCACTAATATGGCTTGGTCGGTGTTGACGACGAGCAAATCAATTTCTAGGGCTTCTCCAGAGCGTTTAACGGAGATATTAGCATGGAATTCATTAACCGCAATTCCCCGCTGCTGAAACAGTTGGACGACGGCGGGGCGTACCTGCCATTCGACAAATTCTCCGAGGCGGTTTCCCAATTTGCCTAATTCCTGGTTGAGTTTTTCATTCTGTTGTTTGATGATTCGTTCGGTTTCCCGGAAGCGGCGTTCGCGCAGCGTCTCGGAACGAGAATCGCTTTCTTGGGATTGTTCCCGGAAGCGGCGATCGCTYTCTTCGGACTGTCGCTGGAGGAGTTGCTTGGTTTCCTCGAAGCGGCGATCGCTTTCTTCGGACTGTCGCTGGAGGAGTTGCTTGGTTTCCTCGAAGCGGCGATCGGTTTCCCGGAAGCGGCGTTCGGTTTCTTGGGACTCTTCTTTGATGACTCGTTCAGTTTCCTTTTGGGCTTCTATGAGTTCTCCTAGCAGCCTCCAAACATCGTCAGCACTGGTGGTCATAGGGGGTTCCTCTCAGGTTTCTAGTAGGGGTCGAGAGAGATGTCACCATCTCCCCCTCCCATACAGAACCGCACTTGAGACTTTCACCTCATACGGCTCCTAATTTGACCGTCTCCTTGTTAAGAGTACAGCATCATCTCTTCATCAAGAGCTGTTTTATTGTCGTGACAATGGCGATGTAATAATTGAATATTCTTGTATTCATCCTTTCCGCCATGGCTTCTAGGTACAATGTGGTCTACTTCAATTAAATCTGATRGGGTAAAGAATTKCCCCCACCAGGTACATCTACCTT
>NZ_PKGG01000264.1:0-6276 GCF_046480465.1 Arthrospira sp. PCC 8006 | reverse complement strand
TCGCTGTTGCTGAGCACGGTCTTGGTAGCCGTAAGTTTTTTGTTCTGGKGAAGCCAATTTTCTTCAAGGCTCTGGATATGGTGCGAGGAGAGATGTCGTCATCCCAAAGTTSAGCCATTTGAGCGGAGGTTTTGTCGCCATGCTCTTGGGCAAAAGCCTTGAATTTATGCCAGTCGGTAATTTTGTGGTTATTGCCAGGTCGGTGATTAGGTTTAGGGAGGAAGTCTCCGGTCTGTGCTTTTCTTTGCAGCCAGAGATTAATGGTGTTCCGGCTGACATGGAAAACTTGACTGGCTTCTGTTTTGGGCATACCGTCTAGTTCAATTGCATCAATAACTTTTTGTCTGAGGTCGTAACTATAGGGGGCTGGCATTTTTGGTCTTCTTAGTCATCTCGTCCTCTCCATTATACGTCCTAACTTTCCTGTCTGGTGCTATATTTATTAGCAGAGCCAATGAGGGGTTTAAACGTTCCATCTATGCGGGCATTCCATCTTTAGATTCGTCCTATCCACCGGGGTACTTTAAAGGTCTATGCACAACTTTCGTTGCTTCTGGGTAGTACCAACAGACTCCCACTTTTCCCCTTGCCTTTTTAAGCGGCAGCGTTTCAACCTATTTCGCTGCCCAATAGTTACGATGGTTCAAGCCMGACGTTCGGTTTCCTTCATCATGGATGGTTGGCAGTGGTCGCATCTGGTAGTAGGTTCTMCTTCACGCCTTCCGTTCCCCGCTTCAGTCCTGGGGTTATGATTCCCAAAACTGGGGGTGGCTGTCACCGTTACTCTTTACTCCCTGATTTCTCAGTTTGTTCATGACCTTAAGTTCCCTGCCTTGTTTGGATTTTTCCAAACGTCGGGACATATAAACAGTTATGGGATGGTCAGGGAAGCGACTCCCTATATTCCACCAAGGGGTGGAAGTCCCACCGGGTAGTTATTTCGGGTATTGCAACCCTATGCGCGTGCCTGAACGTTTCGCACCTCTTATCTTGTTGTAGCGGGTTTGGCGATGTTTTGAGTAGGCGATCGCCAAAATTTCTAAAATTTAGGTATCGGATCAGTATTAGGGGTCGAGATAGACCTCACGGTCTACCCCTCCCATTCAGCAGCAGAACCGTACATGAGACTTTCACCTCATACGGCTCCTAGTTTGACCATCTCCTTGTTAAGAGTACAGCTACATCTCTTCATCAAGAGCTGTCTTATCATCGTGACAATGGCGATGTAATAGTTGAAGATTCTTGTATTCATCCTTTCCGCCTTGGCTTCTAGGTACAACGTGGTCTACTTCAATTAAGTCTGATGGGGTAAAGTATTGCCCACACCAGGTACATCTACCTTTTTTTTTGAGAAGTTTTGCTACCCTAGTTGGCGTGTCGATTGCTTGTCCTTTCCTGGTTGCCCAGTAAGTCCAGTTTCCGTCGTATGGTGTTGCTTTTGGGCGTATTAAGGTATGTCTGACAATTGGAGTCCAGTTGTGTTTATATAGATGTAACCCATCTTTGGTTTGGAACAACCAAGTTTCATGTCTTTCTTTACCATTGCTAAGTTTAACTATTCCACTTCTGAAGTAATTCCTTAGCTTTTCGTAATTTGCCTTATTGCATCTTGAAACTGTCCATGCCCTTAATATTTGCCAAACTGTTTTGTCTAGCTTATTGAAGGTCTCTGATGAGACTACCGCTGAGTAATAATTTGACCATCCCCGAATAATTAGGTTTAGTTTGTTAATCAGGGCTGATTGAGGTGCTGTTTTATGTTGTTCTATTACACCTTTAATCACTTCTGTGTTGGCTTTGACTGCTTTATTGCTGGGTTTGATAAGGGTTTTGAACCCTAATGGTTTCCCATTTGTGCTTTTTCCAGTCTTGTGTTTTCCTACGGGGTATTGCCTGATATTGAATCCTAGAAAGTCGAACCCTGGATTCTCTGTCTTGCCGCCATACTCAATAGTTTTGAGTGTATGACAGATTCGAGTCTTTTCAGGTTTTATTTCTAGTCCTACAGGTTTTAGCCATTCAGAAATAGCAGTTTTGCACTGTTCAATGATTCCTAGGTCTTTGGAGATGACCACAAAATCATCGGCATATCTTATAAGGTTCACCTGAGTGGCTGTGCCTTTATTTGGATACATTCCTTTAACTAGCCTTTCTATTCCCAACAGTGCGATCTTGGCGAGTATTGGACTTATTACCCCTCCTTGAGGTGTCCCTGCTTCTGTATCCTCAAATACGTCGTTATCCAGCACACCCGATTTGAGCCATTGTTTTAGGTCTTTCTTTAGGCTGCTTGAACAATGAATTTTGGACAGTAGGTAATCATGGTTCACGGTAAGAGCATTTTGCTATATCGGCATCAAGAACATAGTATTGTCCTTGATTTATGGCAGTATAAATTCTGCTTATTGCATCGTGGGCTGACCGTCCAGGACGGAACCCGTAGCTTGTGCCTTCAAATCTCGATTCCCATTCAGGTTCGAGAGCCGACTTAACCAAGGCTTGCCTTGCTCTATCTTGGATTGTGGGTATTCCTATTCCAGCTTTTTTCATCCCTACCAGGTTTTGGAATCCAAACCCGTCGCAGTGGTTTTGCTTTGAGGTTTCCCTTAATGTTTTCAACAAGTTCTAACCTTTGTCGTGGAGAGATTACTCTTATTCCATCAACTCCGGCTGTTTTCTTGCCTTGACCCGCTTGGGGGGCGGGTTTATTAAGCTGACTGTTGGGAAGCATGGCTGACCGTGGAACCCGCCCCTACAGTCGCACTGCTAAGAGTCGGGCATAATATGATTTCACCAGTAGACGTTGCCACCTTCGTGCCTTTGCGTCTTGTCCCGATTTAGCCGCTTGAAATATACTCTTTTGGAGCTTGAAGACTTTCCGTTGAACCTTAGTCCATGGGATGGCCTTCCATGCGTTGTTCGTAGTCTTGATTAGTTTTGGTTTCCCAAACCCTTTCTTTAAACTCGCTATCGCCATTTGTACACCTACTAGACTCTATTTCTTACAATCAAACCGTGACCTGTTAGCATATCCCTACTATTAATGTCGGGCATTGGCTTCTGGTCACATCTCCCTCCCTAATGGGCTTGCGCTTACACTTTTTACTACTGACTTTCTCGACCAGATTGTCAGAGCCCAAGAGGGGTTAAAACGTTCCGTTTATATGGGCATTCCATCTTTAGATTTGTCCTCTCCACCGGGGTACTTTAAAAGGTCTGTGTAGGTAGTACTTAGAAACCCCTACTTTTCCCCTTACTCTTTTGAGTGCAGCGTATCAACCTATTTCGCTACTTCTTAATGACGATGGTTCAAGCCGGACATTCGGTTTCCCTAATCATGGATGGTTGGCAGTGGTCGCATCTTGGTAGTGGGTTCTACCTCACGCCTTCCGTTCCCCGCTTCAATCTGACGGGTTGTGATTCCTGAAATTGGGGGTGGCTATCGCCGTTACTCTCAACGCCCTAATTTCTCAGTTGGTTTATGACCTTGAGTTCCCTGCCTTGCTTAGGTTTCTCCAAGCGTTGGGACATATAAACAGTTATGGGATGGTCAGGGGTGCGAATCCCTTATATTCCACCAAGGGGTGTAAGTCCCACTAGGAGGTCATTTCAGGCATTGCAGCCTTATTTGACTCCTAAACGTCTCGCACCTAAGAGTTGTTGATAACACCATGCGGCCATATAGCTCACCCTGCCCTGCCTCTTCCCKGATTTGAGGGCATCGAAGCGTTTTCCTTCCTCGCAGTAACCATAAGGGTAATCCGAGTCTTGACTATTCATGCCGGCTTCATCGAGGTAAACCACTTCTTGTGGCTCCATATGTTCAATCTGAGCAATAAACTCCTCTCGCTGTTGCTGATCACGTTCTTGGTAGCCGTAAGTTTTTTTTCTGGTGAAGCCAATTTTCTTCAAGGCTCTGGATATGGTGCGAGGAGAGATGTCGTCATCCCAAAGTTGAGCCATTTGAGCGGAGGTTTGATCGCCATGCTCTTGGGCAAAAGCCTTGAATTTTTGCCAGTCGGTAATTTTGTGGTTATTGCCAGGTCGGTGATTAGGTTTAGGGAGGAAGTCTCCGGTCTGTGCTTTTCTTTGCAGCTAGAGATTAATGGTGTTCCGGCTGACATGGAAAACTTGACTGGCTTCTGTTTTGGGCATACCGTCTAGTTCAATTGCATCAATAACTTTTTGTCTGAGGCCGTAACTATAGGGATCTGGCATTTTTGGTCTTCTTAGTCATCTCGTCCTCTCCATTATACGTCCTAACTTTCCTGTCTGGTGCTATATTTCGGGCATTTCAGCCCTATTTAATACCCGAACGTCTCGCACCATCCGCTTACACTTGTCACTACTGAGGTATCGACCATACTCTCAGAGCCTAAGAGGGATTACAACGTTCCGTTTATATGGGCATTTCATCTTTAGATTTGTCCTCTCCACCGGGGTACTTTTAAAGGTCTGTGTAGGTATTGATAAGATTATCCTACTTTTCCCCTTACTCTTTTGAGCGCAGCGTATCAACCTATTTCGCTGCTTACTAATTACGATGGTTCAAGCCAGACATTTGGTTTCCCTAATCCTGGATGATTGGCAGTGGTCGCATCTGGTAGTAAGTTCTACTTCACGCCTTCCGTTCCCCGCTTCAATCTGACGGGTTGTGTATCCTGAAACTGGGGGTGGCTATCGCCGTTACTCTCTACTCCCTGATTTCTCAGTTTGTTTATGACCTTGAGTTCCCTGCCTTGTTTGGATTTTTCCAAACGTCGGGACATATAAACAGTTATGAGGATGGTCAGGAGTGCGCTCCTTATATTCAACCAAGGGGTAGAAATCCTCACCAGGCAGTTATTTCGGGCATTGCAGCCCTATTTGATGCCTGAACGTCTCGCAATTAGGGGTCGAGATAGACCTCACGGTCTACCCCTCCCATTCAAAACCGTACTTGAGACTTTCACCTCATACGGCTCCTAGTTTGACCGTCTCCTTGTTAAGAGTACAGCATTATCTCTTCATCAAGAGCTGTTTTATCATCGTGACAATGGCGATGTAATAGTTGAAGGTTTTTGTATTCATCCTTTCCGCCATGGCTTCTAGGTACAATGTGGTCTACTTCAATTAAATCTGATGGGGTAAAGAATTGCCCACACCAGGTACATCTACCTTTTGGTTTTTTGAGTAGTTTTGCTACCCTGATTGGCGTGTCGATTGCTTGTCCTCTCCTGGTTGCCCAGTAAGTCCAATTTCCGTCGTATGGTGTTGCGTCAGGGCGTATTAGGGTATGTCTGGTAATTGGAGTCCAATTGTGATTGAACAGATGTCACCCATCTTTGGTTTGGAACAGCCAATTTTCGTGCCTTTCTTTCCCATTGCTAAGTTTAATTGTTCYATGTCTGAAATAATTTCTTAGCTTTTCGTGACTTGCCTTTCCGCATCTTGATACTGTCCATGCCCGTAACATTTGCCAGATTATGAGGTCTAGTTTCCTGAAGGTCTCTGTTGAGACTACCGCTGAGTAATAGTTGGACCATCCCCTAATAATTGGGTTTAGTTTATTTATCAGTGCAAATTGAGGTGCTTTTTTATATTGTTTGATTACACCTTTTATCACTTCTGTGTGGGCAACTGCTTTTTGGCTGGGTTTAATGTGGGTCTTGTGACCGATTAATCGGCTTGCCATTCCCCCTGTTTTCCCAGATTTATATTTTCCTGCTGGATATTGCCTAATGTTGAATCCTAGAAAATCAAATCCGGGTTTCTCTGTTTTGCCATTATACTCAATAGATTTGAGTGTATGGCAGATTCGATTTTTTTCAGGTTTAATCTCTAATCCAACAGGCTTTAGCCATTCAGAAATAGCAGTTTTGCACTGTTCAATGATTCCTAGGTCTTTTGAAATTACTACGAAATCATCGGCGTATCTTATGACATTGGCTTGCACCCTGTTCTTTTTCTTGGGATACATTGTTTCTATTAACCTAATCATGCCCAACAGTGCGATGTTGGCGAGTATTGGACTTATTACCCCTCCTTGGGGTGTCCCTGCTTCTGTATCCTCAAATACACCGTTATCTAGCACGCCTGCTTTGAGCCATTGTTTCAGGTCTCTTTTTAGGTTGCTTGGACAATGAATTTTTGACAGTAGGTAGTCATGGTTCACGGTAAGAGCATTTTGTTATGGTCGAAAGGGAAGTCACCTTCCCCAACTCCACTTCAAAACCGTACTTGAGACTTTCATCTCATACRGCTCCTGATGTGGATACCCCTTTGTCAGTGGGAACA
>NZ_PKGG01000525.1:0-558 GCF_046480465.1 Arthrospira sp. PCC 8006 | reverse complement strand
CACACTTAATCCAATACTTTTTAGCTCGACAACATCGCCGGGTCGATAGCTCAGAATTAACCAATCCCCCGCCTCGTTTTGGTGATACATATCGATCGCCATCTCCTCGGAACTAGCTAACACATAATCCACCAAATTCGGATTGCGGCGGTACATTTCAAACTTCTTGCCCCGGTCATAAGCCTCAGTGCTGGGGGATAAAACCTCGACAATTAGACAGGGATAGGTAATGTATTGGGCGCTAGAATTGTCTCTCGGATCGCAGGCAACACTCAGATCTCGATAGATATAGTTGTCAGTGTTGAGAACATTTACGCGACAATCAGAATTGTAGGTTTTACAACCACTGCCTCGGAGATGAGGCTTGATAATCGCTAAAAAGTTACCAGCCACATCACTATGATTTCTGGTACCACCCGTCATCGCATACACGCGACCATCGATTAACTGATGCTTTTCGAGTTGTTGCTCCTCCCAAGTAAAATACTCCTCCGGCGTAAAGTAGCGCACTTGTTCTTTGGCTGCGATCATAGCTCTCACTTATCTCCTCACAACAGT
>NZ_PKGG01000318.1:0-4375 GCF_046480465.1 Arthrospira sp. PCC 8006 | reverse complement strand
GCATCATTAATTCCATCCCCGACAAAGGCAACTTTACGATTATCTGGAGTTMGTAATTTCTCCAGTTGCTTGACTTTATCTTCGGGCATTAATTCGGCATAATATTCATCAATATTTAAGGTTTTGGCAAGGCGATCGGCTACGGTTTGATTATCTCCGGTTAGCATGACTATTTTCTGCACTCCTTGTTTTTTTAGGGCTTCAATAGCAGCCACAGAATCGGGTCGGACTTTATCGGAAATTAGGATATATCCGGCATAGCGATAGTCTACGGCTAGATGAATTACTGTGGCACCTACATCACAGAGGGGATGGTCAATTTTTTCTAAGTGTAACAGGCGATCGCCTCCGGCAATTACTGTCCGATTTTGGAGTTTGCCTTTCACTCCACAGCCGGGGATTTCTTGATAATCTTCGATTAAGGTTTGGCTCTGTGAATCTCCATAGTATTGACGAATGGCTTGGGCGAGAGGATGGTTAGATAGGGATTCTATTTGAGCGGCGATCTTGATTAGTTCTGCCTCGGTAAAGTTATTATAAGGCACTATTTCTGTGACCTCAAACACGCCAGCAGTCAGGGTTCCGGTCTTGTCAAATATTACGGTTTTAACGGCGGCTAAATCGTCTAAAAATGTGGAGCCTTTGACTAATATTCCCTGTCTGGCTGCCCCTCCAACTCCGCCAAAGTAACCGAGGGGAATGCTAATGACTAAGCCGCAGGGACAGGAAATGACTAATAGAATTAATGCCCTAAAAAACCATTCTTGATGACTGCCTAAATTTAAGAGGGGGGGAATTAAGGCGATCGCGATGGCTAAACTTACCACAACTGGGGTATAATACCGGGCGAAGGTGGTGATAAATTTTTCGGTTTTGGCTTTCCGATTTTGGGCGCTTTCTACTAACTCTAAAATTTTGCTAATGGAAGATTCGTTAAATGGTTTGGTGACTTTAATGGTTAATAGTCCGGTTTGATTGATGGTTCCAGCTAGGACTATTTCTCCGAGTTTAACGGCACGAGGTAAGGATTCTCCGGTGAGAGGTGAAGTGTCAATTTGGGAGGTTCCAGATATGATTTCTCCGTCTAGGGGGATTTTTTCTCCGGCTTTGACGACAATAGTACTGCCGACATTTACTAACTGGGGAGAGATGGTTTTTATTTCTCCGTTTATTAGGAGGTTTGCGGTGTCTGGACGTACTGCTAATAGTGATTTAATTGACCGCCGAGAACGCTGCACAGAAAACTCTTGGAAACCTTCCCCAATTCGATAAAATAGCATGACAGCCACGGCTTCGGGAACTTCATTAATAGCAATGGCGCACAGGGTGGCTAAACTCATTAAAAAGGTTTCATCAAATATCTGACCTCGCCAGATATTCTTTCCGGCGCTGACTAATATTTCCCAGCCTGTGAGTAAATATACAGGAATTAATACTAGATATTCCCCCCAGCCCCAAGCCGCAAGTTTTAGCCAATTGTTGAAGATTAATGCTAGGATATAAATGGCGGTTATGATTGCCAAAGGTATCAGTTCAGAGACCCGATTATCAGAGTGGCGATCGTCTCCATTACATGAACAGCAGGAACTCTGTTGATTATCAGCCATTGCGTTCTACCTAAATCCTTCCATTCTATCATTTGCGCGAGATTGTTGGCCGAGTTAATCTTAAATCATTATTAAAATTATACAACTTATCAAACTTGCTGGTCAGCTATCAGTATATATTAAGAAAAATTTAATTTTAGAGAAGGCCTCCAGAAACACGGCTAGGATGAAAAAAATTGTAGCATCATGGCAAGTAGGAGTCAGTATCAATGAGTTATTGGTTGATAAAATCCGAGGAAAAAACCTATAGTATTGACCAAATGCAGTCGGAGCAAACTTGTATTTGGGATGGTGTTCGTAACTATATGGCTAGGAATTTCTTGCGGAAAATGCAAGTTAATGATTTGTGCTTTTTTTATCATTCTAATACTAAAATTCCGGGGATTGTGGGATTGGTGCGAGTCATTGAATCTAATATAGTTGATCCTACTCAATTTGATGAAAATAGCCCTTATTATGACCCTAAAGCTACGGCTAACCATCCCCGTTGGTATACAATCCGAGTAGAGTTTGTTGATAAATTTCCCCAGATGATTTCCCTAGGCGACCTGAAACAGAAGTTTGATCCTGATGAATTGTTACTGGTGCGGCGGGGTAATCGTTTGTCGGTGATGCCAATTCGAGTAGATATCGGCGATCGCATTCTGCAATTGAAAATTAGGCATTCTGTATCCTAGTTGGGATATAATAAAGTAGTTTATTCAAGGTAGGATTAACCCATGATCGTCAACACACCCCCCCTCTGGCTGCAATCATAAACATCTAATATTGTAGCTGAAATTGCTCTGATAATTCGTCAGTCACTCCAGCTTGACGAGTTATGAGAATGTGGGTCGGATGAATTGTGATCAAAATTGAACTCTCATGCTGTTAGATTATTGTCAGGGATGATTAGAAATTAGTGGCCAGCATGAACAAGCGATTTGACGGCGATCGGGTGATGATCCTCAAGTATAAATTATAGATACCATTGATTTAGGATTTCCTGTGAGTTTGGAACCAGATATTAGTCAATTTGTCCATAAAATTACGGTTAGACTAAATCCCCAAGATGTGCTAATATTATTTACAGATGGGATTACTGAGGCGGAAAATAGCTATGGCCAACATTATGGCATTGACCGCTTGTGTGAAGTGGCACTATGTCATCATGAACAGACATCTGAAGACATAAAAAATGCCATTGTTTCTGATGTTTTTGAGCATATTGGTCGTTAGCGAATATTTAATGATATTACCTTGATTATTTTAAAGCAAAAATAGTCCCCTTAATCACCCCAATATTAACAGCAAACCATGAGTATTTTAGTTTTCGGCAGCATCAATATGGATCTAGTGGTGCAAACTCCTCGACTCCCTCAACCTGGGGAGACTGTGACCGGATATAATTTTTTATCGGTAGCGGGTGGAAAGGGAGCAAATCAAGCGGTAGCAGCAGCACGGTTAGGGGCAAAAACTGATATAGTAGGAAGGGTTGGCGGGGATGCTTTTGCTGAGGAACTTTTGGAAGAATTAAAAGGTAATCGTGTAGGTTGTAAAGGGGTTTTACGCGATAATACTACCCATTCTGGTTTAGCGACTATTGCAGTAGATAATCACGGCGAAAATCAAATTATTATTATTCCTGGTGCTAATGGTTGTGTGGGTCCTGAAGATGTGCAGAGACTACAACCTTTATGGGAGGAAGCAACATCTTTATTATTGCAATTAGAAATCCCGCTAAAAGCAGTGGAAGCGGCTATTCATGCTGCCCACAATGCGGGAGTGAGAGTAATTCTTGATCCTGCACCCGCCCCTGATGTTTTTCCTCAACAATTATATCCCTTGGTGGATATTATTACGCCTAACGAAACTGAGGCGAGTCAACTGGTAGGCTTTCCGGTGAACAATGTAGAAACTGCCCAAAAAGCTGCGGATACTCTCTTGAGTTTTGGGGTAAAAACTGCTGTGATTAAATTGGGTTCTAAGGGGGTATTTTGGGCGACTAAATCTGAATCTTTTTGGGTTCCGGCTTTTGCGGTTAATGCGGTGGATACTGTGGCGGCGGGAGATGCTTTTAATGGGGGAATGGCGGCGGCTTTGGACGAGGGGCGATCGCTAAAGGAGGCGATTCTCTGGGGGGCGGCAACGGGGGCTTTATCCACGACTCAGGTAGGGGCGCAGTCTTCTCTACCCGATCGCCAAGCCTTAGATGATGTATTGATGCCGCCTATGTCAACTTTGACGATTAATTGATTCCCAATTAGAGAGGCGATCGCGAACAATTCCCCGCCATATTTGAATTAAAGGTTCAGCTTCTATGGAGCCTTGATCACGTCTTTCTGGAAATAGTTGATAGAATTGAGTATCGGCTAAATTAAACAGTTCAGCCGTGCTAAGATTAAGGCGGTTGGCTGTACTAATCCAACTATTTAGATCGGCTTGGGTATAGCTTCCTAAGTCTTGTCGAGATTCATCACTGAGGGTTTCTAACTCATTTAAGACTTCATGGGCGATTTGATCCCAACGCTTTCGCCAAACGAAATCAACGGGATCATTAGTTAATAGTCGCCCTTGTTGTTGGGGGTAGCGAAAATAAAACTCTTCATTAACTAAAGCCATAAAAAATTGATAATTAACACCCAAATGGCGACGGCGATCGCGTAATATTTCTATCCTTTCAAGTTCGGACATTTCCCCAAATTCATCCTGGGCTGTTTCCGTAATCGAAAARCGATCKGCCCAAAAATTACCCGCCCACCAGCCAAAACTACCCATTATCACCATTG
>NZ_PKGG01000418.1:0-1921 GCF_046480465.1 Arthrospira sp. PCC 8006 | reverse complement strand
CCCTCAATTCAACGACTCTCGGAAACCTCCGATTCGGGAGAAGGAAATAATGCGATCGCCTCTACTCACGATTCCCCCTCAATTCAGAGACTCTCGGAAACCTCGGATTCGGGAGATAGAAATGATGCGATCGCCTCTCACGATTCCCCCTCAATTCAACGACTCTCGGAAACCTCGGATTCAGGAGATATAAATGATGGGATATCTGGGAAGGATTCATCTCCCATTCAGAGATTCTCGGAAACCTCAGATTTATCTCCAATTCAACGACTCTCCGAAACCTCAGATTTATCTCCCATTCAGAGACTCTCCGAAACCTCAGATTCATCCCCAATTCAACGACTCTCGGAAACCTCAGATTCGGGAGATGTAAATAATGCGATCGCCTCTGATGATTCCCCTTCAATTCAGAGACTCTCGGAAACCTCAGATTCGGGAGACGTAAATAATGCGATCGCCTCTSATGATTCNCCCTTCAATTCAGAGACTCTCGGAAACTTCCGATTCGGGAGAYGTAAATAATGCGATCGCCTCTCACGATTCACCCTCAATTCAACGACTCTCGGAAACTTCCGATTTGGGAGATGTAAATAATGCGATCGCCTCTACTCACGATTCACCCTCAATTCAACGACTCTCGGAAACCTCAGATTCATCTCCCATTCAGAGATTCTCCGAAACCTCAGATTCATCTCCAATTCAGAGAATCTCCGAAACCTCGGATTTGGGAGACGTAAATAATGCGATCGCCTCTACTCACGATTCCCCCTCAATTCAGAGAATCTCCGAAACCTCGGATTTGGGAGACGTAAATAATGCGATCGCCTCTACTCACGATTCCCCCTCAATTCAGAGACTCTCGGAAACTTCCGATTTGGGAGATGTAAATAATGCGATCGCCTCTACTCACGATTCCCCCTCAATTCAGAGACTCTCGGAAACTTCCGATTTGGGAGATGTAAATAATGCGATCGCCTCTCACGATTCCCCCTCAATTCAGAGACTCTCGGAAACTTCCGATTTGGGAGATGTAAATAATGCGATCGCCTCTGATGATTCCCCCTCAATTCAACGACTCTCGGAAACCTCAGATTCATCTCCTCCCATTCAGAGACTCTCGGAAACTTCCGATTCGGGAGATATAAATAATGCGATCGCCTCTCACGATTCACCCTCAATTCAACGACTCTCGGAAACTTCCGATTTGGGAGATGTAAATAATGCGATCGCCTCTCACGATTCACCCTCAATTCAACGACTCTCGGAAACCTCAGATTCRTCTCCMATTCAGMGACTCTCSGAAAYCTCAGATTCRGGAGACGTAAATAATGCGATCGCCTCTACTCACGATTCACCCTCAATTCAACGACTCTCGGAAACCTCAGATTCGGGAGATGTAAATAATGCGATCGCCTCTACTCACGATTCCCCCTCAATTCAGAGACTCTCGGAAACCTCGGATTCGGGAGATATAAATAATGCGATCGCCTCTACTCATGATTCCCCTTCAATTCAACGAATCTCGGAAACCTCAGATTCATCTCCAATTCAGAGACTCTCCGAAATCTCGGATTCAGGAGACGTAAATAATGCGATCGCCTCTCACGATTCACCCTCAATTCAACGACTCTCGGAAACTTCCGATTTGGGAGATGTAAATAATGCGATCGCCTCTACTCACGATTCACCCTCAATTCAAMGACTCTCGGAAACCTCAGATTCCTCTCCAATTCAGAGACTCTCCGAAATCTCGGATTCATGAGACGTAAATAATGCGATCGCCTCTCACGATTCACCCTCAATTCAACGACTCTCGGAAACTTCCGATTCTGGAGATGTAAATAATGCGATCGCCTCTACTCACGATTCACCCTCAATTCAACGACTCTCGGAAACCTCAGATTCATCTCCCATTCAGAGA
>NZ_PKGG01000653.1:0-284 GCF_046480465.1 Arthrospira sp. PCC 8006 | reverse complement strand
TCTACCCACGATGTTCTATGTAGATTTGCCCGATCAACTTGCACTGGACGTACTACGTTGTAAAACCAATGCAGAAGTCAGACAAATTGGTATCGAATGGGCCATCAAACAAGGAAAAGAACTCATCGCAGCAGGTGTGCCGGCTATTCACTTTTACAGCATGGGTAAAAGCGATAACTTCCTCAACGTAGCAAAAGCATTATTTTAAAAAAAACGAACATGAATATCAACGAACTAAAGCCTCAGTCTCTCTGGAATTTCTTTGCTCAACTCAACGCCATCCC
>NZ_PKGG01000479.1:0-956 GCF_046480465.1 Arthrospira sp. PCC 8006 | reverse complement strand
TTCTGATGGTGGTGTGTGGGATGCTGGTAACGATAATCGTTATCAAAACTATATTGAATATTTAGTCAACTTTTTGAGCAACACAAACAATAGAGTGCTGCGCGGCGGTTCGTGGAGCAACGGTCCTGCGTACTGCCGTTGTGCCTACCGCTTCAGGTTCGTCCCGGACTACCTCCTCAGCTTCAACGGTTTTCGGGTAGCCTGTGCCCCCCCGTAGACTCAGAAACCGGGTTGCTTTTTCCCAACCCAAAGACCAGCGGATTTTGGTAAAATACCCCCATATTTTATCGATTCCATCATGTTGTGGCAAAACGGACAGAAACTCAACAACGGGAACTATATCGTCGATCGCATTTTGGGACAGGGGCGATTTTCCGTCACCTATCTCGCCAAGGAAGTGCGGACAAATGGCTATGTTGCCATTAAAACCCTGAATCCCGATGCTTCCATGTTAAAAGATCTCAAGACCCCCGAACGGGAAAAATATGCGACCAAATTTTATGATGAAGCCCTAAAACTCTCCCAATGCCAACATCCTCATATTGTCAAAGTGCGAGAAATTTTTGACGAACCGGTGCGGGAGGGATGGTTTGCCAATACTCGCTATCCGTGTATCGTCATGGATTATATTGATGGGGTCAGTCTCGGCCAGCGGGGAGAACCCCAACTTCCCGAAAAAATAGCCCTGGGCTATATTCAACAAATTGGTTCGGCTTTGATTTCCGTCCACCAACGGGGTCTTTTGCATCGAGATCTTAAACCCGGAAATATTATGATTCGCGCCGGAAAACAAGAGGCGATTTTAATTGATTTTGGCTTGGCGAGGTCTTTCGATCATCCCCTCACCCAACAAATTACCGTTGATGGCTTTGCACCCATCGAATTGTATTCCCACCTGGAACCCAAAGGACCCTGGACGGACGTTTACAGCCTGGCGGCGACCCTGTATGTGCTGC
>NZ_PKGG01000559.1:0-442 GCF_046480465.1 Arthrospira sp. PCC 8006 | reverse complement strand
AAAAAAGTGCGATTATTATTGAGATTTGACAAAAGTACGGGAAAAAGAAATACCCTAGGAGAGAAAAGTTTGCACAGCTTAATTTGTTAAAAAATAATTCATACATTTACAGCCTTGAGACTGAATTGTAATTTTAAGCTAAAAAATTACACCTACTACCAAACGCTTTATTATTAATAATAACTCATTTTATGCGCAATTTACTKTTCACATTTTTAGGAATGCTAAGCATTTCCCTTTTGACGATGAGCTGCGGAAAATCCAAAACCGACGACGAAGTTCCTCTCGACATCAACCTAGCTGAAGAACTACCTGGCCGTTGGAGAGCCACCTATTTGCAAGCCGATCTCAACGTGGAAGTAGCAAATTGGCTGCGTCCGGAAGTCAAAATATCCAACATCATCCAGAGCGGGGGTGTGCAATTTGACGGTTCGGAAATGAA
>NZ_PKGG01000148.1:0-13365 GCF_046480465.1 Arthrospira sp. PCC 8006 | reverse complement strand
CCAGCGAAACGCTATATATATTATTTAGAGGTTGGCGACGCTACCAATAAACGGGGTCTCTATCACTAAGAAAAGCCGGTTTCTGCAACTCCCCGCGCGACCAAATTCCACGGTTTTAAGGTGTGATTATCGGCGGCGATAACGACTCCGGGAACGAGACCGACTCCCGGAACTAGACGGACTCCGGGTAACTCTGGAAGGGCTGATAGAGCTTGCTTTGACGCGCCTTTGGCGATAAATAATAATTGTATCGGGTTCTTCTGGCTCGATTTCTTCTGACTCGATTTCTTCTGCGACTACTTCCAAGGTGGCGCGGATATCTCTGGCGAGATTAAAGGCTAATTGGCGGATGGCTGGTTCTTCGCTATCCTTAAACAATTCGGCGGCTTTGGTGAAGTCATCGGCTGCGTTTTTGGGGTTGCTGAGTTCATAATGAATTAACCCCCGATCTAAATAGGCATTGGCTCGATTAGGATCTAGGGCGATCGCCTTATTGTAATCGTTCAAAGCCTCTTCAAACTTGCCTAAGTTTAGGTATTCTTCCCCGCGAAAATAGTAGGGATCAGGACTTGACGAATTAACCCGAATTGCGATAGTATAATTAGAAAGGGCTGACTGGTGGCTGTCCATGGCGGCGTAAGCAAAACCTCGATTTAGGTAGGCTTCCATCAAAGCTGGATTGAGTTCGATCGCCTGACTGAGGTTGACGATCGCTTCTCTATAATCCCCTGATTGGATTAGCACCATGCCGCGATTGTTCAATTCCACAGCCTGGCGCGATCTGGTCACATATTGGCTCACCACCGCCAGATTTTGCCGATATCCTGTCAATTTCTCCTGGGCTTCCCCAAAGCTGGAGGTAGCCTGTGGGATGCTTTCCAGTTGGGCGATCGTCTGCTGCCATTTTCTTTGCGCCTCTTCCCAAACCGGAGGGGGGTGGGGAGGGTTCTGCACGAGTTGGGAGGTGGACATGGCTCGCGTGATGGCTTCCTGGTAATTTTGGCGGGCTTTTTTTTCGGGTTCTAGCTTTTGTTGGACTACCTGCAACTGGGAACGTAGAGAAGTCAATTCTTCCAACTCGGACTGTCTGGGAAATGTGGGGGCATTTTCTAGGCGTGCGATCGCCGCTTGTAGATAGTCGTAAGCAGCAGAAAGACTATCGTAGCCGGACAGGGTTTCAACCGCCCCCGCCGAGTCTGCCAACAGTCGGGCTTCTGCGATCGCCTCGCGCTGTTGTAATTCCACCCAGACAACTGCACCCCCCAGCAGTGCAATGGCGATCGATACACCCAAAACAGTTCGGTTTGCCATGATATTGCTCCAACCTATATGTCAATCCTACCATATCGGTGGTAGGTTGTAGGGTGCGTCAGACCCCCGACATTTTGGCAAAAATCGACGATATTAAAACCTGACGCACCGCCACCATATATTAATCCGATGATATAAGTTGTAGGGTGCGTCAGACCCCCGACATTTTGGCAAAAATCGACGATATTAAAACCTGACGCACCGCCACCATTAATAATGAAAATATATGATTAATTATTCCCAGGATATATCATATATTTGGTGCGTCAGTTCCGGTGATTTTCGGGGAAATTCTGATGAACTGCTCTGACGCTACGAATAGATATATGGGCTGTGTTTTTGGTGCGTCAGTTTCGGTGATTTCCTGATATAATTAACTGGTATGACTAACCCTAAGAATGCGCCATTTACTGGCCGCCCGTCAACTCATTACCAGACTATGCTATGGCTAAAGTTTCCCAAGAAGAACTAATTAAAGCAGCGATCGCAGGGGTTGCCGTGATCACCTTTCCCACAGATACAGTACCCGCCTTAGCAGCCCGTCCAGACAAGGCTGAGGCAATTTTTCAGATCAAACAACGCCCCCCCGATAAACCATTAATTTTGATGGGGGCGACAGCAGAGAGTTTATGGCAGTTTGTAGATAGCCAAACCTGGGAATTAGAATGCTGGCAGCAAATCGCCCGCCAGTATTGGCCAGGAGCCTTAACCCTAGTCCTACCAGCCTCTTCAGCAGTGCCGCCAGCAGTTAATCCCACCGATCCAACCACCATTGGCTTACGGGTTCCTAAGTGTGAAATTGCCCTAGAAATCCTCAAACGTACTGGGCCACTGGCTACCACTAGCGCTAATCTTTCGGGACAACCACCCCTATTAACCACGGCTGATATAGATAGGCAGTTTCCAGAAGTTCTGACCTTAAAGGACGCTCCCCCAGAGTCAGGGTCTGCCATTCCCTCAACAGTAGTGCGGTGGACAAAAAACGGAGATTGGGAAATACTGAGGAGGGGTGGGGTAGAGTTGATCAGCCCCTTGCCCAAATCCAGATTTAAATAGGATATATCAACCAAACTCATGGGCTGGAATGAATTTATCTATTTGGGTGCAGGGCTGGGACTGGGTTGGTGGCTAGGTCAGCGACGACTTCCAGGGGGGGCGATGAAATTCATCACCCCAAAACTCCCTTTGGCGAAAACTTCCCGATCGCCATCACCGGAGTCGGAAACCTCAGAAATTAATGATTTTAGTGATCCGCAGGTGGCAGCTTTAGCCACCAAATTGCAGGAGGCGCGATTGGCTTATCATTTAGCGGTAGAAATCAGCCAGTTTAAGGCCGGTTTTTTAGCCCGTACTTCCCACGAGTTGCGATCGCCCCTAAATAGCATCATCGGCTTTTTACAGTTAATCCTTGCCGATCTATGTGAAAATCCAGAAGAGGAACGGGATTTTATCCAACAAGCCCATGATGCCACCCTCCGCATGGTAGGGTTAATGGACGAGGTGATTATGGTCGCTAAAACCGAACATGGTAGGGAACAGATGAACCTGCAACCGCTGAAACTGGCTGAGATTTTGGCGGAGGTGGAACAACTGACCCACTTACAAGCAGCTAACCACAACATCCGCCTGTCAATTATTCCCCCCGAGGCGCAAGTGTATGTAATTGGCGATCGCCCTCGGCTCAAGCAAGTTTTACTGAGTTTAGTCGATGGTGCGATCGCCGGGAGTGAGTCGGGGAAAGTGCAAGTTTCCACCCATGTCTCCCCAGAGTCTGGCTATGTTCACATTTGGATTGATGACCAACGCCCCATCAGCGCCTGGGGTGAGTCCTGGGATTTGCTGGAGTCTACCCTAAAATCTCCCGCCAGCATCAGCACCAACATTGACCCCAATCATATAGCCTTTTCGCCGGGGATGCGTCTATTAATCAATCAGACCCTACTAGGGTTGATGAATGGGCGCTTAGAGGTGGTAGCAGTCCCCCCGAGTCCAGAAAACAGCAATTTCACCCGCACTCAATGTTCCCTTCCCCTGGGTTCTCCTGATTTTTAGCAGTTATCACCATCTGCGATCGCCCGCTGAGACTCAACCAATAAGGGTTCCCCCCACCATACCAGCCAGCAAAATCCAACCGATGATCACATTATCACGGAACATTTGGCCGTAAGTCTCCCGAGAAATCTCTGGTTTTCGCAGTTCCCAATACTGACGCGCCCATAGAATCACCACTATAGCTAAAGCCAGCCAAGAAACCGGATGAAGGTGCATTTGTAAATCTACACCCAACATCAAAGCCGCTGTCCCCAGGAAAAATAAACCCACCGCATTTGGTGCAAAGTCCCCAAAAAATAGGGCGCTGGAGTTGATACCCAAGCGGCGATCGTCTTCGCGATCGCTCATAGCATAAACCGTATCAAACCCCAAAGTCCATAATACCGTCGCCCCCCATAGTAAACCCGTAGGGGCTTCTAGGCTACCATTAGCAGCACTCCAGCTAATTAAAACCGCAAATCCCCAGGCGATCGACAAAACCAATTGAGGGACTGGAAACACCCGTTTAGCTAAGGGATAGCAGATAATCACCGGAACCGCCGCCACAGACAACCAGAAACTGAGGGGATTAAGATATAGCGCCAACCCGAAAGCACAAGCAAACGCCACCAACGCCACCACAACACCAGTTTTAATGGTGAGGGCGCGACTCGCCAAGGGACGGTTACGGGTTCTTTCCACTTCCGGGTCAATGTTTCTATCCCATAAATCATTGACCACACAGCCAGCCGCACTGGTGGCTAGGCTACCAAAGACAATCACCAAAATCAGAGTTAAAGGCGGGGTTCCCCCTGTCGCCAAAACGATCGCCCATAGGGCTGGAATCATTAAGATTAACCGTCCGGCTGGCTTATCCCACCGCAGCAGACGGACAACACTGATCCAGGTAGGTTGTGGTTGATTCGCTTCTGTCACCATTATTATTTAAACCGCTCCAAAGCCAATTTTAATTAACATCGGGTAAATATTCCCTATCAAATATAATTGAAGCCTTGAAGGTTGTCTCCGCGTTGCTACAGTTGGGAGTATTGACCCGGAACTTGATGCGATCGCCTTTTGAGGTATGTTGAGTATTTGTTCCGGATTTCTCCATGTTCCAGTGCTTTATTTGTTCAGGCGGCTTGCTCACTGACTTTCGTTGTTTTCCGCCCTTTAGCTGACTTCATTCTGGCGGGGTGCGCGGATCTTCAAAGTCAATTCACAATTATTCTTGCATATTGGGCTACTGATGCTATAAAAAAAAAGACTCGCTCTCGTTTTTTCCCTAACTGGGGGTAAAGTGGGGTCGGTCTAATCGCTTATTCATACTCACACTGATAATAAACCGTGTTCAAGACAACTAAACTACTGGTTAGCAATGTTTTACTGGCGATCGCTGCCACTGTGTTTGTAGTTCCTGCCGTGGCACAACCTCCCCAGATTTTAGCTCAAGCCACCTCCCAGGCGAACATCAATGAACTTAATGACCTGCTCCAAAAGGGGCGAGATCTCGTTAATAGTGGCAATATGGATGAAGCCCTCAATGTTTACCTTCAAGCCGTCCAGCTAGAGAGCAGTGATGCTAAAATCTATTCGGCTCTCGCCTATGTACAGGCCTTACGGGGAGACTTTGAGGCGGCCGCTAAATTTTATCGGGATGCTATTACCCTAGATCCTCAAAATGCCGATTTTTACTACGGTTTGGGTTATACCCTAGCCCGGTTGCAAGACTACCCAGCAGCAGCACAAGCCTATCGGCGCGCTACCCAATTACAGAGAGATAACATTAATGCTCACCTGGGGTTAGCAGCCAGTTTATTTAGACAGCAAGACTATAGGGGAGCCATTGAAGCCTATCAAACCGCCCTGGCTTTGGAACCTAATAACTGGGAAGCTAACGCATCTCTGGGAATGGCTTGGTTAAGACAAGGAAATGCTTCCCAATCTCTACAATTTCTACAACAGGCGATGGAGTTGGCTCCTAATCAGCCTAATATTTATCTGAAACTGGGTATAGCTTATTTGGAACAAGGCGATCGCACCGCCGCCCTCGATGCTTTTCAAGAGGCGGCGCGACTGTCTCCTTTTAATGGTGAAATTCAGTTCCAAATTGGGGAAATATTCCGCCTTCAAGAGAATTTTGAGGGTGCGATGCAAGCCTATCAACAAGCCTTAGCTATGGAACCGGATCTAGTGGCAGCTAATATGGCGATCGGTGAAATTCAGCTAAGATTAAGAGACTATATTGGTGCGATCGTCAGTTTCCGACGCGCCGCCGATCGCTTTGCTGACCAACCATCAGTTCACTATTATTTAGGTCTAGCCCTGAAAGAACGCGGAGGTCGAGAACCCCAGGCGATCGCCTCCTTTAGAAAAGCCCGCGAACTCTATGAGAAACAAGGCGATCATGAAGGTGTCAGACAAGCCGAAGCCGCCTTGAGAGAACTGGAAGCTAATTAACTGGAATTCCCAACCCAGGTAGGAGCCTAAGCGTCCCTACCTGTTGTATATGGTTGACTAATTCTGAGCTAATTAGTTATGATCATCCCATGGGATCGGAACCGAACAATGATTGCCACGGTCAAATGTAATAATTAGTTTGAGTTTTTGGTGAGGAAGCATCATGGGTAAACTGAATAATCTTCAACAGCTATCCGAAAAAGTAGCACTAGCCAGCCTAGGAATTGGGATGTTGCTAGTGGGAGGACAACAGCCTTTAATGGCATCAAGTCCAACTGCTGAACAAACCCTTTCTGCTAGTGCTTCAGCACCGCGTATTTATCCTTACCAAAGTATTTTGAATCCTGATGTACCTCCCCTCGATGACCCTTCCCAATTTTTACCCATCGGAGAACAACAAGCACCAGTCAAAGTAGTTCTCCGTTTGGGAGAACGTCGGGTTTATGTATATCGAGGTGAGAGTCAAATAGCAAGCTATCCCGTAGCCGTAGGAAAACCCGGTTGGGAGACTCCCACCGGAACTTTCCAAGTTACTGAAAAAGTCGAAAATCCTCAGTGGGAAAATCCCTGGACTGGAGAAGTGCGCCCCGCCGGACCCAATAGCGCCCTAGGTTTGCGCTGGATTGGATTTTGGCATGATGGCAAGGATGCGATAGGATTTCATGGAACCCCGACAGTCAACTCCATTGGACAGGCGGCTTCTCATGGTTGCGTTCGTATGCGGAATGAGGATATAGTGGCGCTATTTGAAAAGGTGGAAATGGGGACTGTGGTTATGGTGCTTCCCTAGGCTAGTTTCGGGATCTTCCCTAGTTCCGGCGGCGGGTTGCTACTCCAAACTCTTACCGACCGCCCCCCAGGGGGAAGTCGGTAAGAGTTAGGATCAACAATGGAACTGTGGGATTTATTTTTTCATAAAGGCTTGGGCTTGACTGATCGCCGCACTACCGATTTTAAACAAAGCCCAGCCTCCAGCAACGATCAACGGTAACAAAACCACAACAATGCGAAGATCCAAATCCATTTGCTCTCCTCCTGAATTTTTAAAGAAATCTTTATATTCCTATTTGTACCGCATTTTTGCCAATGCCTCAAGGGGTTAGCCAGTAATTATCATTTTAGTCAAAACCTGTTCCAGTCCACAAAGCCCTGTTTGACATCCTCAGATCTCTGTTGGCACACTGGCACGGTGAAGGCCACCTGACTCTCTCATTCCTCAGAACTTGAGCATACTTTGAACAAAAATAGCGACTCACTCGGTCCACCTCGCTCGCAGGTTGGAAGGTTTAGAGTTAGACGTTCCACCCGATCGCAGTTGAATTTCGATAATCAGAATGGCTCAAACGATCGCCTTCTCCGTCGCAATTGATAGAACTGATGTAAACTTAGATTTAGGCATAATTTCAGAATCAGACCACCAGGAGTTGATCCCAGAGGAGACTAATGCCTCGAAAATTGCCTGATTCTGTCGATGTGCATAATTGATCTATGCTTGAGGGGGTAATGGTCATGGCTACAGATCGTCGCGTTTCCCGCGTGGCTTCACTGATTAAACGGGAGGTTAGCCAAGTATTGCTCTACGACATCAAAGACGATCGCGTGGGAACTGGAATGGTCAGTATTACCGAAGTTGAAGTGTCCGGGGATTTGCAACACGCTAAAATTTTTGTGAGTATCTATGGGACAGAAGAAGCGCGCCGCTCAACTATGGAAGGGTTGCGATCGGCAACTGGCTATATTCGTTCCCATTTAGGAAAGCATATCCGTTTACGACGCACTCCAGAAGTGGTGTTTCTCGAAGATCGTTCCCTTGAACGTGGGGATAAAATTATTGACCTGTTAAATCAGATTTCTCACGAACACCAAAACTCGGATACAGCCGAGGATAATGCTCAGGGGGATTACCCGGAAGCACAACAGTAACTCACGCAAAGGTAATTCATAATCAATGAGTGTACTCTCGTCACAGGTGGCTCAAATGGTGGTGGTGCGTGCTAGTGGTCATCTGTTTGACCACCAAATTCGCTATCCGGCTTGGGAACCGGGGCGCGATCGCCTCCAATACTGGTTACAGGAATTAGGGGTCGGTGGAGTCATTTTTGTTGATGGTAGCGCGGCGGAAATGGCTGCTAGAACTAAATTGCTTCAGTCCTGGGCGAAAGTTCCCCTATTTTTGGCTGCGGATATTGAGGAGGGAGTAGGACAGCGTTTTGCTGGGGCGACTTGGTTTCCACCACCAATGGCTTTGGGGTCTATAGCTAATCATAACCTCAGTCTGGCTGAAGATTATGCGGAAAAAATGGGCGCTATTACAGCCTCGGAAGCTCTGGCTATAGGCTTAAATTGGGTTCTGGGTCCGGTGGTGGATGTTAATAATAATCCTGATAATCCGGTGATTAATGTACGCTCTTTTGGGGATAATCCAGAAACGGTTAGTAATTTGGCTACGGCTTTTATCCGGGGCTGTCAAAAATACCCCGTGCTGACTACGGCGAAGCATTTTCCGGGTCATGGAGATACGGCGCTAGATTCCCATATTGAGTTACCAATGTTACCTCATTCGGCCGCTCGGTTGGCGAAGGTCGAGTTAACGCCTTTTCAAAGGGCGATCGCTGCTGGGGTTGATAGTGTGATGAGCGCTCACTTATTGATTCCGGCTTGGGATCAGCAACTACCAGCTACCTTATCCCCGAAAATTTTGACCGAAAAATTGCGACAGGAATTGTGTTTTGAGGGGTTGATTGTTACTGATGCTTTGGTCATGGGGGCGATCGCCCGTGGTTACAGTTTGGCGAGTAGCTCCGTATTGGCAGTAAAGGCGGGGGCTGATATTCTATTAATGCCTGAAGATCCCGAAATCACTATTAAGGCCGTATGTCAGGCGGTCGAAAATGGTGAGATTTCCCCCGAAAGGATTGCTGCTTCTTGCGATCGCATCAATAAAGCCAAGGAGAAAATTGCTACCCGTCAGGTTTCTGAGCTAAATTTGGATTCTTTATCGACTCCTGAAGCTAAGAAAACTGTAAGTTTGATTTTGCAACAGTCCCAGGTTAGGGGTGGGTTAGATATTCAGCCCCATAAGCTGCCATCAAACAATCTACAACTCCAAGAGTGGCGGAATTTGGTGATTGTCGATGATTTGCTTTGGTGTCGGTTTCTGGGACATCATACTCCGGCGATCGCTTATCCCGCTAAATTGGGCTGTAAATTACAACTTATCGATCGCAATAGTGGGACCTTGGCGACAGCGGAAACCGGATTTTCTCCCACTTTGCTACAGTTATTTATTCGTGGTAATCCTTTTGGCTGGAGTGCTGGATTAACTGAAATAGCCAGGGTTTGGTTTAAAAAATTGTTAAAAACTGGGGAACTCAAGGCACTGGCGATTTATGGTAGTCCCTATACACTTGAAGAGTTTTTGCCGGAAATTCCCCATGATTTGCCTTATGTCTTTTCATACGGCCAGATTCCCACCGCACAGGCGATCGCCTTAGAAAGTCTACTGGGAAGTATAGATATAGATAAGGCTTAGATTGGTCCTGCGTCAACTACAGCACATTATCAAAAATCTGTGCCATACTGGAACCGGACAAGCTCAATCAATGGTTTTCCCTAATTCCATAGACAATTATTTATGAGATGTGGGATTTTAGACCAATCAGCGCACTGGTTGTCCTGTGGGTTATGGTCTCCGTAACCCACTAGCCAGTATCATCTCCTGAGTCAGACAAGTTGCTGATTTAATCAACTTAATAGCCAATACCCCCCTGAGTGCCCCAAATCCGGGAGATTAGTGGTTTTGATTATATTTATCAAAATTTCAATGTAAATTGTATTCACTTATACTGAAAAAAAACCCTTCCCTAAATCGAGATTTTAGATTATATTGATACCAATGCCAAAAATAATCAGGCAAGCAACCCCATGAGGGCGAAATATGACTTACACCACCGTTCAATACTCACTTGACGTCATTAAAGACGAAGTACGCAATCTCCTGCATAAAGGTATGATCAGCCGCCAGCAGCCGATCTATACATTGTGCCAGTACATTCCTGCTAGGGAGTGGGCTTGCATAGAATACGAACTTGAGGCGTTTAACTTCCTCCTGCGTGACCGCATAGGCGATCTGGTTGGTTGTGAAAAGTGGGACAACGACTAAGGTTTAACCTAGCCGTAGGGTATAATTTGAGAAATTTCCATAGCAGTCTGACTTTTGACTGAGAGTTTTGGCTTCGAGCCTGGCCCTATTAGGGCGACTTTAAAGAAACCAGTTTTTATAACCATTGGGTGGTTTGACCGCAATCCCAAACCACCTATTTGGCAACCAATTTAATATAAAATCCGGTTGATCAGCATAAATCAACCCGGACCGCCAATATAATCCCAAGGCGGAACAGGCTGATTTACCCTAACCTTTACCTAATCTTTAGTAGAGACAATTCAAGGCTTGTCTCTACTATCAGTGACTAGCGGGCTACAGCAGCAATTTTCTTAGCATCTTCTAAGGCCAGGAATTTCTCCAACTCTGTTAATGCTTCCGCGTCTACTTTGGTTTGCATGGGGCAGAACTTCGGACCGCACATAGAGCAAAACTCAGCAGTTTTGTAGATATCCGCCGGGAGAGTTTCGTCGTGATACTCGCGGGCGCGTTCAGGGTCTAGGGATAATTCAAACTGCTTGTTCCAGTCGAAATTATAACGGGCTGCGGACAATTCATCATCGCGATCGCGTGCCCCTGGGCGATGGCGGGCGATATCTGCTGCATGGGCAGCAATTTTATAGGCAATCAACCCATTACGGACATCCTCAGCATCAGGGAGTCCTAAATGTTCTTTAGGTGTCACATAACAGAGCATAGCAGTTCCATACCATCCCGCCATAGCCGCACCAATAGCAGAAGTAATATGGTCGTAACCGGGTGCAATATCTGTCACCAAAGGACCCAACACATAGAAAGGTGCTTCGGAACACTCTTCCATTTGTTTTTTAACGTTAAACTCAATTTGATCCATCGGCACATGACCAGGACCTTCTACCATCACCTGCACATCATGTTCCCAGGCGCGGCGAGTCAACTGTCCCAAGGTTTTCAATTCCGCCAGTTGTGCTTCGTCGGATGCGTCATGGGTACAACCGGGGCGGAGGGAGTCCCCTAAACTGAAGGAGACATCATATTTTTTGAAGATTTCGATAATGTCATCAAAATGAGTATAGAGGGGATTTTGCTTATGGTGATGCAGCATCCACCGGGCAATAATACCACCCCCACGAGAGACAATTCCGGTAATCCGGTTACGGACTAAGGGCAGGTATTCAATCAGAATGCCAGCATGGATAGTCATATAATCGACTCCCTGCTGGGCGTGTTTCTCAATGATATGCAGAAAGTCGTCTGCGGTGAGTTTCTCAATGCTACCGTGAACGCTTTCTAAGGCTTGATAAATGGGTACTGTACCAATAGGAACCGGGGAAGCGTTAATAACAGCGGTGCGAATAGCATCGAGGTTTCCTCCACCTGTAGACAAGTCCATAACCGTGTCTGCGCCATATTTAACGGCTAATTTCAGCTTGTCTACTTCTTCAGTGAGGCTGGAAGAGTTGGGGGATGCGCCGATATTGGCGTTGACTTTACATTTAGAGGCAATGCCAATACACATTGGCTCTAGGTTGGTATGATTGATATTAGCGGGAATAATCATCCGACCCCGTGCAACTTCGTCGCGAATTAAATCAGGGCTTAGGTTTTCACGGGTGGCGACGTAGTGCATTTCCTCGGTGATGATTCCCTGGCGGGCATAGTGCATTTGAGATACATTAGCCTGTCCACGTCGGTTGGCAACCCATTGAGATCGCATAAGTATTTCCTCTGTTAGTTACAGCTTCCCTACGCCGGTACTAGCCGGACTCAGGTTCCAAGGGTGTCTCTCAGCCTGGACTTCGCAGGCACCCCTAGCTTGATCAATCTTTAGTTGATGATGGTAGCACTTATGTTGAAATTTTATCTAGGGTCTGTTAACAATTGTTTATGTATTTTTGTGTAGAGTGCGTCAGATGTGGCTATGGTCTGAGGCACTCTAGGGGACTTGTAACGGACTAGAGGATTTTGGTTAGGGTGAGGTTGAGAATGCCATTGGTGTAGTCTACTTGAACTGGCTCGCGGGAGACGGTTTGAGGAAGGGCGATGAGTTGACGAAAGGGAACTTGGGAATTATGAAGGGTTCCCGAAATGATGGCAGCTTCTCCGGTGATTAAAATGTCTAAATCATCTTGACATATATCGGGAATCGTCATGTTGATAATCAGGTGGTTGGGGCTGTCTTTGATGGCTATAATGGGTTGGAAATTACTGCCCCCATTGATGAGTTCATCGCCATAAACTTGTTCTATATTACGGCTAATTTCGGCAGATTTTTTAAATGTGTGTGAGAAGTCGATGACCATGGTTAAAACTCCTAAAACGCGGTTTTATATCTTAAAAAAAACGGATTTTTTGAGGTTGACAATGATTGTTAAAAACGAGGATTTGAGATAAATCTGGGGTTTTCAAGGGTTTTTATCAACCGGATTGAACGGCTGGCTGTTAAACACAAAGCAAATCGGCCTCTGGAGACAGTCACCAGTTGCTATAAGAATCAAAATTGATTCTGCTAACAATTCCTAAGCCGATAATGGGTGTTCAGATTAACTGAATTTATGATGACGATTCATCCATGGGAAGAGTTGGTGCTGATGTGGGACTCACGGTGCGCCCAACGATCGCTTTATGACTTTCCCGTGAAGAAAGCATTTCAACGGCGATCGCTTCTACCTGTATCTCTAAGCTGCCATAGATGATGTCGAGGTCAACCGTTGCTTCAATTTTATCGAAGCCGTTGGGTGAGAACTCGGTGATCCAGCGCGGTCCATCTACAATATTGCGGGACTGCCGATCATATATCCATATTTTGACATATATGCGGGGTAAGTTGTCGGGGATTTGTACCCGAACTTTCAAAGACTTTCCAACGGTAGGATTAGCAGTCAGGATATCTAAAATGGGGACGGGAATTTCTTGGTCTGAGGGTATCACAGATGGCGTTTCGGTAATACTCCCTCCTCTACCAGTAGCAGAAGCCCTCCCCATACCTGCAAATGACCTATTAGAGGCGGATTCAGTAGTCAAGTCCTTGCCTTGTACCCCAGAACCAGACCGGGATTGAGGGAAGACAGTGGGAGGTTCGAGGGATTCATAATCTACCACAATTTCCTCGGCTTCCAATTCTGTTACCAAGGGGCTCAATTCATAATTAGGATTAGGTGATGGGGTCTGAGCCTCCCCTAAAACTAATGGTTCTTTTGGTGGGGAAACGGCTGTGTCATTAGAAGCTGAGGAAGATGCTTGTTTCATCCAGTGTGACAGATCTCGATCTTTGGCTAGGGAACTTAATCTACTCAAAAATCGCTCTTCCAAATTGAGATGAGGTAAAGCCTTTTTCGCCCCGGAAGTGGGTGGGGAAGTATTGGTAATGGTCGCATCTGAGGACTCGGCTGATGAGTCGATGGGGGTTTCGGGTTGGTCTG
>NZ_PKGG01000094.1:0-18069 GCF_046480465.1 Arthrospira sp. PCC 8006 | reverse complement strand
TCCCCAAACCATTGATTTTTAAACAGTCATTTACACGGGTACGTCAGTTTTTAATGTTCCGGTCTATTATCACTATTTGACCGGTTCTGACCCTACCACTACCAAATGTCATTAAAATATGTCCCCTTGACCTATCCGATAGTTTTAATTCGAGGCTGAATATTAGTTATTTTTAGTTAAAATTAAAGAGGGATTTTTGCAATAATTTAATCCCTTTATTTGCTACATCTGAATAACTCAACTCTCCCGCAAATATGCGGCTCATAGTCGCGGTGGCTGAAGGTTTTTTGACAGCTACTTTATAGCCAAATTGAGGAAAACGGTAAAATATTTGAGCTAATTTCTGAGCCCACATCATCTGATTACCCCATTCCTCATTTATCGTCTCTGTGTACTTATCTAAAGCATTAATATTCCCCCCTAGGGCTTGATTAATTGCTTCAGCAGCTTTTAAACCACTAAAAATAGATGGACGAATACCCTCAGCCGTAAATGGATCAACCACACAAGCCGCTTCTCCTGCTAAAACTGCATTTTGGGTATGTAGTTTTTGTTTACCATCCCACAGAGAAATCGGATGTCCGCATTCGGTAGCATTATCTAAATTCAGGTTAAAAAATGTCGCATAATCTTCTAATATTCGTTTAAAATTTTGTGCTTTGCGTTGTTTAGAAAAGGCTCCGGCTCCTAGGGAATAGCCGTCAGCTTTAGGGAAATTCCAGCCATAACCACTATTGACTAAACCAAACTCAAAATAGGTTTTCATATCCACAGGTTCAGATGTCGGTATTTCTAATTCTAACGCCCCCGCTACCAGTTTCTTTTGTTTGGTAAATCCTAACCATTTTGCCATAGGACCTTTAGCACCATCCGCCCCAATTAAATAACGACCCGTGTAGGTATCTTCCGGGGTTTTAACTAACCAGCGATCGCTCTTAAATTCTATCCCCATAACCTCCGTATTATCTTTAACTGTAGCCCCTTTACTGATAGCCTGTTTCACAATAAAATAATCAAAAACCTCTCGCCTGACCATCCAAATCGGATTGATTTTTAATTCCACCTCTATGGGTTCCGATTTATTCCATGTATAATAAACCACATGAGTTTGCAGAGAAATTGCCGGCGAAAAATCGAAATCAAACCAATCCTGAACTACCGGAGAAACTCCACCCCCACAGGGTTTATATCGTGGCAAAATCGCTTTATCAATAACTAAAATCGAATGACCTTTTTTCGCCAAATGATAGGCTGCTGTCGCTCCCGCTGGACCTGAACCTACAATAATACAATCAAAAATCATTAATTTATCCTTAAAATTAAAAGCAGGGAATTAAAGATTAGTCGGTGTTTCAATAATCTTCTCCCCTGCTCTCTAACTATCTTAACCTGGGTGGGTTTATTATGACGGGGATAGATAGGGCGGGTTTATTATGACGGGGATAGATAGGGCGGGTTTATGTGCATTTATCTGTTACTACCATATAGCCCCGTGAACCCGCCCCTACCAATTACCATATAGCCCCGTGAACCCGCCCCTACCAATTACCATATATCCCGGTGGGTTTACACCCATTAAGGTTTCCGTTGGCGAACTGCTGGAGCCGCCGCCGCCCCATAGTTGATCCGACACCCCACGTTAAAGATGCTTGAACCGCATTCTAAGGGTACTATTTGGTCATTGAGGATGGCGCTACAACTGACATACTCATCGCCATTGGTATCTCTGATCATACACCTAATCGGAGTCGCTCCAGAACTCTTTGACCAAGCCTTCATCCCTAACTCCGCTACTATATGAGACCAAAAAAATGACAGCAAACCGATCGCCGCTACTACGGACAGAACTATTCCTACTTTCAGTTGCCAACTATTGATGATATTTACGAATTTATCCTTGATGCTACTTACCGCCTCTACAGCATTATTACTGGTTTCGGTTGAATTATCTGCCATTTGTTTATTCTCCTGTCGTTTTTTAACAAGATAGCGCATTAACACTCCCTCGTTACCGTCTCCCCTTAACAGCTAATATTTTGATAGCCGATTATGTTAAGTTTTGTTACAAATTGTGGCGATCGCCCTAGTAATGAGAGATAACTATTGACTTGGGCGGGTGGCTGTGCTACCATTTTACATAATGGGAGGCATGACTTAAAAATTATTTTTGGATATATTTCAATTATAAAGCGTAATGCTATAATATTACCTCCCATTCCCCCATCTTGTCAACCCCTTTAGGGCGGCGGGCAATTTTTTTAAAAAAAATTTAGAGCAATGGAATGGCGGCAATTGTGGAATTAATTAAGCCTTTAACAAGCGGATAAATTCCAGTGGTAAGCCGTCAGCATCAGCAATAAAAGCGACCTCATAAACGCGGTTACTGATTAGCTGTTGGGTAGGGGGAAGGAGAACCTTTAAAGAGGGGATGCGATCGCTTAAATCATGAATCCAAGTAGGTAAATCAGGAGTAATATCAGTCAAGTCAAAGGAGAGATGATAGTAACCGACATAATGTTCATCTCCAAAGGGGTCAGGGGGTGGTGACGGTTCAGGAATTTGGATAAGTTCAAGGCGGCCCAAATCCCCTTGCATCCAACAGGCGAGGGTGTAGCCAGTAGTAAAGCGATCGCTGACATCGAACCCCAACTGCTGATAAAATGCGATGGCGCGATGAATATCAGCGGTGCGAATAGAAGCATGGTGCATGAAGTTATCCCCATCTATTTCAATCACCGTAAATAATAAGGATAAGATGCAGGAGAGTCCTTTTCTTTTTCCTTTTCCAGACTAAAGTTAATCACATCCCAACAGGGTTCAACCTGTGGCGAGGGGCTAAACTCTACAGGAAGACCATATAGACGAGTTTCCGCCACCTCCGATTGGTCACGCCAGGGGGTGTTACGTTCAAGATAAGAACTAATTAACTCCTGGTAACGCTGGGCGATAATGACTCGTGTGGCTCGATATCCCTGAGTATATAAGCGATCGAGGGCTTCGTGTATTTCAAAGCGGATACCGTCAGGATGGGTATGCTGTCGATACCATTCATCCTCCCATAAACGCCATTGTCGCCCGGATTGAAGATGTACCAATTCGCCAGTTTGAGGATCAGCTTCAAAAGCCCCATGTCGAGGACAGAGGTAAGTATCGGTCAGGGTCAAAGCGGGGATTTTTTGGCGACAGTGAGGACAGCGAATCTCCGCCCCAAAAATAGGGTACTGCAAGACAGAATTTATCATGAAAGAGTTTTCCGAGCCAGTAGTGGTCTATTATAACGATGGGTTTTGTATATGTATCAATCAGCCATCCCTTTAAGCTATGAACCTACCTGATCAAGCTCCCATTTGTCCAGCAGTCGGTCATTTTCCCCCACCTGATTTGTCTAAGGCTGCATTTGTCGCCCCAGGTGCGGTGGTGGTTGGTGATGTACAAGTGGGTTCAGGAGCGAGTATTTGGTATACTGCGGTAGTGCGGGGGGATGTTGAACGGATTATTATAGGCGATCGCACTAATATTCAAGATGGGGCTATTCTCCACGGCGACCCCGGATATATTACCCATTTAGAACATGATGTTACCGTAGGTCATCGGGCGGTAATCCATGCCGCCCATATTGAACCGGGAAGTTTAATCGGCATTGGGGCAATTATACTAGATGGAGTGCGAGTCGGTTTCGGTAGTATTATCGGCGCGGGTTCTGTAGTGACCAAAGACGTACCACCGCGATCGCTAATGGTGGGAGTTCCCGCTAAACGTATCCGGGAAATTTCCGAAGCCGAAGTCACAGAACTTATTGACCACGCCCAACGATACGAGAAACTGGCACGATTTCACGCCGGAGGTGGCACGGAGACCGGATTTGAACTAAAATAGGGACGCACTCTAAAAATTCCTTGGCTACCAGTTATCCCATGAGGGATGAAAATGTCGGAGAAATTGTTATAGCCGGGGTGGAAGGTGGAAAATCAGCTTGACACTCCCCGCTCTGAAGAGACGGGGATTCTTGGCTCACCGAGACCACTTAAACTAGATTCCTTGCGTCGTCTAGCCCAGAGGTGGGACTCTCCCCAAGCGTTACTTTCGGTTATGGTCGAAAGGGAAGTCGCCTTCCCCAACTCCAATACAAAACCGTGCTTGATACTTTCACATCACACGGCTCCTGATGTGGATACCCCTTTTGACATCGGGAACAGGGTAACGACTTCCTGCTTTGTGACTTCAACTTTTAGAGCTAAATACAACATCGTAGTCTTTAAACTCGCTATCGTCGTAAACACTCCTAATTGTCGCCATCTCTATATCCACACCGTGACTAGTGGGCATATCCTAACCATTACAGTTAGGCATTGGCTTTCAGTCACATCCTTTCCCCTTAAAGGTATGCGCTTACACTTTTCACTACTGTGCAGGTACATCCTGCCACTTGAGAGCCTAAAAGGGGTTTAAACGTTCCGTTTATACGGGCATTCCATCTTTAGATTTGTCCTCAGAACCGGGGTACTTTTAAAGGTCTGTGTAGGTATCTCATACAAAATCCTACTTTTCCCCTTACTCTTTTGAGCGCAGCGTATCAACCTATTTCGCTACTGTGTTATTACGATGGTTCAAGCCGGACATTCGGTTTCCCTAATCATGGATGGTTGGCAGTGGTCGGATTATTGGGAATAGGTTTCCCTCACGCCTTCCGTTCCCCGCTTCAATCCTGGGGTTATGATTCCCAAAACTGGGGGTGGCTATCGCCGTTACTCTCAACGCCCTGATTTCTCAGTTGGTTTATGACCTTGAGTTCCCTGCCTTGCTTAGATTTCTCCAAGCGTCGGGACATATAAACAGTTATGGGATGGTTAGGGGTGCGAATCCCTTATATTCCACCAAGGGGTGGAAGTCCCACTAGGAGGTTATTTCAGGCATTGCAGCCTTATTTGACTCCTAAACGTCTCGCACGTATGCCCTACCGTAGTTGCATTTCTGCCAATCCTGTTTAGATTAAAGCAAATATACCTCAAAAACTGATTTGTCTAGTTCCTGTGAATCTTTTACCTGCTGCCTGGAGGAAGCTAGAACAATGCAGCAAAACCGCATAGATTCAATGGTCAAGGTTCAGTGTACGCCTTGAGGCAACAAGGTTTTTTAAGTGGTTGGTTACCTTTATCCACGCTCAATCTGTGTAGCATTTATCTAGTAAGCGTGTCAAGTCAAACAGCGATGTTGTTCGAGAGTTGATCAGGTCTTGGGCTGACGGGCACTAAAGTACCCGTGTCGCCTTTCATCCTTGCTCTCTTGAGACAAGGTTTTCATGCTCCAGTGCTGTTCGCATAACAACACCCTCAAGACCCGAAACATCCTGTCGGTACTATTGCATACCTGGCTGGAGTTGCTGGATGATAAGTACAAGTTGCTAGGACCCGCAAGACTTTTTTTGGTGATTTACGGGCGTTAACCTGTTACCTGTACTTAGACAGTTGGGAGGGCCTACTGACGTTTATCCTGCAAGGTTTAGAGTTAGACATTCTACCCAATAGCAGTCGAATTTCTATAATGAGAATGGCTGCGATCGTTTACAATAGGGTGATTGCTCAGTGGAAGCATTCCCAGATCTGATGGAAAAAGATAAAGAATTTGCCGTTCATCAACAAGTTAGAGTGATTGCTCTACCGCCATATATCAAAACAGCGGAACCCATGCCGATTCTACGGCCTCCGAACGTGATCAAGTTAGGTGAAGTGGGGGTAGTTCTCGATCGCCGTCCTGGTGGTTACTGGGGCGTTAGATTCACCAAAGGTTCATTTTTAATAGAGAGCCAATATATTGAGGCAGTGGAAAACCCAGAGCCAGAAAGCAGGGTGTCTGACTGACACCCTGGGGAGTTAAACCAACAGTCAAATTACCACAGGCCTCTAATTGGACCAGGAGCCGGCGCTGGTGCCGGCGCTGGTGCGGGTACAGGCCGTGGCACTGGTGCAGGTGCAGGCCGTGGCGCGGGTGTTGGTGCGGGCCGTGGTTGTACAACACCAGCACCAGCACCTGGTAAATCAACTCGTTGAGCAGAACAGCCACCGACAATTCTTGTACCATCGGAGAACTGAGTCCCAAACTGTGAACCCTGTCTAAACAGAGATCCCAATTCGGTACTTACGCTCTGCATTTTAGCGACTGTTGCCGGAATATTGGCGACATCGACATACATTCCCGGCACAGGATAGTATTTCAGAAACTCCAAGAAAGAGATTTTGCCATCGTTGCTGAGGGCGTTAATCAGTCCAGCGCGAATAGCTTTGCCATTAGCAACTCGCCGATGGGTTCGTACAGTTGCACCAATTTCATCAGTTAGTTCTTGACCTGTGGGAGTGTAAATCATACAGGAAAATGGTACTAGGTCAAAGCCAATTTCTAATCCCATCAATCCCCGCAGGGTGTCTGCCTGAATCCCGGAAGCACCGACAATCTGGCGAATAGTTTTAGTGGTCACTCCATCTCTGGTAAATGCCTCTAAATCGCTGATGTTGATGGGAGCTTGGAAAGGTCCATAGGTGAGAATCACTCGCTCGGCGGCGATCGCACCACTTTGAGCAAAAATTACACCAGCGATCGCTCCGAAAAACAATCCCGGACGAAAATTCTTCACACTTGGTAGTTTCATGTAAAACCTCACTTAAAAGAATGAAAACTGCCATTTCTCATAACAGATACACTTAACCCCCAAAAATTGGGCAATAGTCGGAAGTATCTGAGTATTGCACAATCTTAAAAAGCAGACGTGGAGGTGTCTCTTAATGCTTTCAACATTAGGTTGAAAGCGGACTATTCTCATGTACAAATCGCCTTTTGTCAGCCAAAATTTACAGGCGATGCACTTTACGTCTACTACAGAACAGCTATGCTGCTATAGGCCTTGACGGTTCCGAGTGTATCAATAGTTGGGTATAATGTCAAGCATTTGGGTAAGAATTTCCCAATAATAAACTAGCAGTCGGCAGGCCTTATGCACCACAATTTCGGATCCGGTTGCGGTTATAGTCAGCTTAAATGTAGTTGCCAAATTTCACAAGCTCGAAAACATTAATTTTTGCCAATCTGTTCCTAGTTCCCAGGATTTGAGGGGTTAACTAGGTAGCAAAATGAAGAGTGATTTCATGGCTTCTAGGCTTAGAATGGCTACTACTCCTCCCGCTGATAGGAGAGTCACGGGAATCAGAATCCTCTGTAGTAGACGCAGCGATCGCATTAGTTCCTGTTCATAGTATTGTTTAACATTATACAGGGCACCATCGAGATGTCCGGTTTCTTCGCCAGTGCGAATCAAATTGATAGCGATCGCCGGGAGTCGTTCCCGCAGACATTGGCTGAGATTTTTGCCGGCGGGAATTTGTCCCAAGGCTACGGTTAAAGTTCCCCTCATCTGCGGACATGGAATGCGATCGCGCACCAATTCGATCGCCATGAGAATTGGCAAGCCACATCTAATGGGCAATTCCAACTCAGCTAGATATAGCATAGAACGGGCGGTTTGAATACGACGGATCAAAGGCAGTCTGGGGATAAGTTTGTAGACCATAAACCCGACAACGCCGGCTAGAAACATCCACAACAGCCAATCATTTAGGTTAGCCTCATGGGTGTATAAGATAGTCGCCAGTAGCAACAGAAGACTGAAAGCAGTAGTCGCAGCAGCTATGGTCACAGAACGATAAAAATTTTGTCGGTGGGTCTGCTGTTTTTCAATTTCAGCCAGTTGTAACAACATTTCCGGTAGTGCGCCGCTGGTGGCTGCTATATCCAGCAAACTAGCAGTCCACCAGTCAAATATCCGAGGGGCTCGTCTGAAAGCGACAGATAAATCTTCCCCACGACCGAGAGATTTAATCACTTTCCCCAGGTAACGACCAAGCCGAGGATTGCTTTTTTTGGCGATTACTATCAAACTTTGATAGACTGTCAAACCAGATTCCAACAGCACTGCCAGTTTAGTATATAGTTGGGCTTTTTCCTGGGGGGTCATAGGGCATGGGTGCAAGGAATTAGGAACTCTCTTTAAAACCGGGTTTCTATGCTGTTTCTAGGTTGTCAAAGAATATTTTCGGAATAAACGGGGTTTTTTGAACATCAACTGAGCCATGACTTTCGGCCATGGGGGTTGCTCGTTGGGGGTTACATATCTACGAGTTTCCGCCTGACTCGTTCTCGGTGAGCGATAATTGGTGATCGTTGGGGTTGTTCGCTGAGTTCTAGGGCGATCCCATAGGAATTAAAAGCCTCTTGATATAGGGCAATTTGCTCGAAGGCTTGGCCGCGTCTGACCCAGGCTTCCCAGTAGTCGGGTTTGATTTTAATGAGTCGGTCATAAGCAGCGATCGCATCTTGATAGCGATCGAGTTTTTCCAAGATCGCCCCTTGTTCTAACCAAATTTGGTAATTGTCTGGCCAAATAGCGATCGCCTCAGAAAAAGCATCCACCGCCTGCACATATTGTCCCAAACGAGCTAAAACCTGTCCCAGTTTCACCCAGGCTTGAAAGTTATCAGGTTTTTGGCGAACCAATTTCCGATAAGCCATGACTGCTTCTTCATCTCGTTTAAGTAGTTCCAATGCCATACCTCGCTGTAGTCCCACTTGGTCTGCTAGTTCGAGGGTTAAAACAGTAGTTTGAATTACTTTATCGTAGGCCTTCAGCGCATCCTCATAGCGTCCTAATCTTTCTAAGGTCAATCCCCGCTGGTTCCAAGCCTCGAGGAAGTTTGGTTGTACTTGCAGGGCATTATCGCAGGCAATTATGGCTTCTGGGTAACGCCGCAACTGAAATAAAGCGACTGCGCGACCTAACCAGGCTTCGGGAAAGTTAGAATTGAGTTGAGTAGCGCGGTCAAAAGAAGCGATCGCGGATTTATATTCTTTTAAATCCAGTAAAGTTTGACCCCGACCTATCCAAATAGCTGGGGACTCCGGGTTAATTTCCAAAGCCCGATCTAGGCTAAGTAAAGCAGTTTTCGGCCACCCCGATTTCAGAGCCATACCTTTATAAAACCAGGCTTCGTAATCGTTGGGTTGCAGTTGGATCACTTGGTCATAACAGGCGATCGCATCATTGTAGCGATGTAATTTTTGTAAGGCAATCCCCCGATTAAAAATAGCCTTGAAGCTCGCTGGTTGCAGTTCTAAGGCTTTATCGTAGGAAGCGATCGCATCGACATAACGATGCTCACGAGTCAGCATTTCCCCACGATGAAACCAGGCTTCATAGTTAGCCGGTTCCAGTTTGACCGCCCGATCTAATGATGCCACGGCTTCACTATAGCGATCGTCATTCATCAAAGCACTACCCTGGTGATACCATAGAGCCGAAATATTTGGTTTAATTTCGATCGCCCGTTTATAGGAAGCCGCAGCAGCCTCAAATTGTAGGGATGCTTCCAAAGCCAAACCCCTCTCATACCAGGCTTCAAAGTTATTGGGTTCCATAGTTAAAGCCTTGTCAAAAGAGGCGATCGCTTCTTCATAGCGTTCTAACTTCGATAGAGTCATACCTCTAAACGTCCACGGCCAATAATTTCTCGGACGCAATTTAATAGCCCGATCATAGGCCCCCAGTGCCTTTTTATACTGTTTCAACTTTCGTAATGTATTACCCAAGCGCAACCAAGCCGCCCACGAATCAGGCTTTAACTTAACCGCGATCTGATAATGTATCAGAGCCTGATCATATCGCTCCCGTTTATATAAACGATTCCCCTGGTTATACTCCCGAAATGCTTTAAATATATTGAATATCCCCCAGTTCCCGGCTTGATCTTGTTCCACCCCAACAGAATCACCCTCACCAGTGGATGTCTGAGATGTTTCAGCAGGGGTAGTTACAGGCGCAGGCTGCTGGTTTAACTGTTCATCTGTGTTCAGCAACGTCTCTTTCCTCACCGTGGCTTGATTTTGACTTTACCCACCCCGGTTAGACAGGGCTTTTTTGACTTTCAGATATCTTGCCAGTTTACCAGAATTGATACTCCGGCGGTGAACCAAACATCGTCAACCAAGTTTTCCCAGGTTAGATCGCCATACTTGGGCTTTAATTCACAAAAAAGTTTCCTTGTCAATACCTAGATTATCAGTAAAAGTTATATTGTTTATAGACTTGATTTATAGTTGTGATCTAAATCATAGCCAAAATCTGAAAATGTAAGGCAAGATCATTGATGGGAGAACGAAGGATATCCAAAGCCAATGGCAATATTTAACCGTCAATAACCCACCACTAAATGGGAGTACCGATTCTAGTGGGGGCTTGAAATAGCCCTAGTTGGACTGATCAAGCTAGGAAATGCGATCGCTAACCATTGCGGATTAGTTGTCAACAAGATTGAAGATCCAGTGTACAGCAAAAAGTATACTAACTGGTGGCGATCGCCATCTGTATTCCTATTTGAGGGATTTAATCATGAATTGGGCAAACCATACTATGCCCCGTCTGCACCTTGCTAGTTGGGTTAAAAATCATTCACACCACCATTTTCACCCATCATTTTCGCCCCTTCAACCTCTGCGACAGTGGCTGAACCAGATACAAGTCAAAAATCCGAAAACCGCCCGATTGCTATGTAGTTTAATTCCGACTCAATGCCCCTTTGAGCGAGATATTAAATTTGGCGATCGCACTATTTTTCACATTCCGCCCTTATGCAAACTCAATCCGGTTTATGAAGAATTAGTCAGTTTACGTTTTCGCGCTTTATGCTATCTGGCTGATGAATGTGGCGAGGATATCACCGCTTATCTCGGAGGCTAAAATCAGATGAAATGGTGAACCGCCAGATCAGAGTTTAATGGTTGACGATTAACCCCCATCACCCTACAACCCCTAGGTTGGAGGAGATGGGGGATTGTTAATCGAAATTAACCCCCAAAAAGATGGGCAAAAACCATGGTGTTAATGAACTAAAATCAGCCTCAGTTTTCAGAAAACGGCAAATGGGCAGGTTGAGCAAATTATCAAGTGGAAAGGTGAACTACGCAACTCCATAAGCGCGATTCATTGGCAGTGGTAGTTAACCAATTGTCTCTACTTTACTGATCTAATTCCGCATAGTGAGACTCTGATAATTCAGGTTTATCTGCGGTCCTATGGTTAGGGTGTAACCAGACAATTTGACGCTGGCGGGGGTCTATTCGGTTGCCATTTTCTTGCATAATATTTTGAGCTTGTTGAGGGTCAAAATAGCGACTAAACTCCTCTTGATGTTGTTGAACCCTGGCTTCAGTCATATTAACTTCCGCCTCAATTTCTCGCCATTTATCATGGACGATGCGTTGATTCGGCACAATTTGGACCAGTGCTGCTACTGCGAATGCAGATAATGTGAAATTTGTCAATATTTTCGCCGTAGTTTCTAATGCGAGCGATCGATGATTTCGATTGGTGCGAGGTCGGACTCGGGCTTGAGAACGACGACGCAAGGGACGGGGAGACTGCTGTGGTTTTTGAGGTGGTGTAGAAGGTTTAATCGCGTACATGATCGTCGTCTCAGTATATTTTTATCATCGAGTCTGATGCGAAGGCAAGTTGTCAGGCTGGTAGCCCGGTTGATGCGTCCCTGCATCATCTGTGGAGTTATGCAATCCTTTGCTGCGAAACTTAACCCGCAGCACTATAAATAAAAAGACCCCGACAGTTAAGCCTAGTGATAGAGACTAATTTACTGCATTATGCAGCAATTGTCTCCATTACGATCGCTTTTCTGTCGAAGTCCGGTTATTGTCCCTAGAGACAACAAAGACAGGGATCGATTCTATTTATAAAGTTCGGTGGAAAGACGGAATGCCAAAATACCGGGGATCAAGGCAATTACCAAAGCCACAAAAACTTGGGTATCGGTTAGAGACATAATAAAGAAACTCCTTGGATCTGAATGTGATCTTGATTGTTGACTAATTTGAACTAATATGGGTCGCTTGGGAAGAGTTTGTAACAAGTTTAAACAAAATGTTACGGTTTTTGGGGAAACTGGGGACCACTGATGGCGATCGCCATTGATGTCCCCAAACTGATGCTATTCTACCAGCCAGGACTTGAGGCTAGGCTCCCAGCTTACCAATTCCTCATCCTTAAACCACAGGGCGATTTCTTTTTGGGCTGTTTCTGGTGCGTCTGACCCGTGAATTAAGTTGCGACCAACACTAATCCCAAAATCTCCCCGCAGGGTTCCCGGTTCAGCATTCAGGGGGTTAGTAGCGCCGATAATCTTCCTAGCAGAGGCGATGACACCTTCTCCTTCCCACACCATTGCTACTAGAGGACCGGAAATGATGAAAGAAACCAGATCATTGAAAAATGGTCTTTCTTTGTGGACATCATAATGTTGTTCAGCCAGTTGGCGGCTGGCTTTCATCATTTTTAAACCCACCAGGGTAAAGCCTTTGGCTTCAAAGCGTTTGATAATCTCGCCGATGAGTCCCCGTTGAACACCATCAGGCTTAATAGCTAGAAATGTGCGTTCCAAGCCTAATCTCCTGTTCTTAGCAAATATCTACAGGAATCAGATTAACCCATTTTGAGTCACTGTCATCATTTAATTGGCTGATCAATTGACTCCACCTAGGGAGAGTTAATCGTTGGTGTAGTTGGTCTCAATAGTGTATAGTGCCACTGTCCCTGAATCTATAACCCCGAAATGCCATCGGATTTATCGCCTATTTGGATTTCCTTAAAAATCTCGCTACTAGCTACAGCCATCACTTTTATAGGGGGAGTTTTGGCGGCTTATCAATTGTATAGTTATCAAGGTAAATGGAAATCATTAATTGAAAGTCTTTTAATTTCTCCCCTGATTTTGCCCCCGACAGTGGTGGGATTTATTTTGCTGCGATTTTTTGGGGATAGAGGCCTATTAAGCGGGGTTTTAGCTATCCTCAATATCAATATTGTCTTTACTTGGTATGGGGGCATTATTGCGGCTACTGTGGTGACTTTTCCCCTCATCTATAAAACTTCCTGTGGGGCTTTTGAACAAATAGATAGCAATTTGTTAGTTGCCGCCCGCATTTTAGGGGCTTCTCAACTCAAGGTTTTTGTGCGAGTAGCGTTTCCTTTGGCTTTTCCTGGTATTATTTCGGGGGCGACTTTGGCTTTTTCTAGGGGACTGGGAGAGTTTGGGGCAACTCTGATGTTGGCTGGCAATATTCCGGGAGTTACTCAAACTATTCCTTTGGCGATTTATGGGGCGGTACAAGCTGGAGAAATTCAGGAAGCCTGGATATGGTCAGGGGTGATTTTATCGATTTCTTTATCGGCAATTACTTTGGCGAATTTGGGGATTAAATGGCAGCGATCGCCTCGCAAATCTCCGGGGGTTAATCATCCTCATATCAAGATTAAACTACCGGATGATTTTAGCATATATCCGCCGGAAAGTAAAGGGTTACAAGTCAATATTTATAAACAACTTCCGGATTTTGGATTACAGGTAAAATTTGCTGGCTATCCCGAAGAACCCCTAGGGATTTTGGGTGCATCTGGTACGGGAAAAAGTATGATTTTAAGATGTATTGTCGGGGTGGATACTCCCACCAGTGGCAGGATAGTTTTAAACGGGAAGGTGCTATTTGATTCTGTCCAGAAAATAAATATTCCGAGTGGCGATCGCCATATAGGTTTTTTGGCTCAAAATTACGCCCTATTTCCCCATTTAACTGTGGCGGAAAATATCGCCTTTGGTTTATCAGACCAACTCTCCCATCGTCAAATACAGAGGAAGGTTGAGGAACAATTAATCAGGGTGAAACTTCCGGGGATAGGAAACCGTTATCCTCATCAACTATCAGGGGGACAACAACAGCGAGTCGCCCTAGCCAGGGCTTTAGTAGGGGAACCCGAAATTTTACTGTTAGATGAACCCTTTTCCGCCCTAGATAGCCACATTCGATATCAAATGGAACAGGAACTTATCCAAATATTAGAAACCTATCCAGGAGTGACATTATTTGTGACCCATAACCGTTCAGAAGCCTATCGTATTTGTCCTCGGTTATTAGTAATTAATCAGGGACGGGTAGAAGCGTCTGGTTCCACACAAGATATTTTTGATCACCCCCCTACTTTATCAACCGCCCAACTGACAGGATGCAAAAACTTTTCACGGGTGGTCAGAATTTCGGAACGGGTGATAAAAAGCCTTGACTGGGGGTGTAACTTAGAATTATCAAATCCCCTTCCCCAGGGATTAACTCATGTAGGAATTAGGGCTTATCAGGTTGGGGAAAACCTGAGTTTATGGTCAGAAACCAACCCACCAGGAGAAAAAAATATCTTTCCTTGCTGGGTAGTTTTTACGATAAAATCACCCAAACAAATGAGCCTTTATCTTAAGTTAAACAGTCCCCCCAATCACCCCCAAAATTATCACCTTCAAGCTGATATTTCTAAAGCTAAATGGCAGGAACTTAATAACCATGAATTTCCTTGGAAAATTGCTCTGGCTGCTGACCAACTTTTGCCACTGGTAAACCCGGATAATTATGATACTATCCCATCACCAGATATCCTGACTAACAGGGGATTAAACTAATTTTTAATACCGCATAAATTCGGGACTACCCAAGAAAATTGCACCCTGTAAATTGGGGGGACTTTCTGCTAAAATTTGGCGAGTTTGGGCAGATAACAAAACCCCTAAAGTTTCCTCTAGCTGCTTGACATCAACTGGGTTGCCTTTATGGAGTAGTCCCCCCGCTAAGGGGACGGCTAAACTACTGCGACGCACCATGGTATCTGGGTTTAACCAAGCCTGTTGAGTGTTTTTATATCCATCAGGAGAAGGACAGCCATAAAGAGGCATTCCCAACTGATTTAAAATGCCGTTAATGGGGTCATAATTAGTCACTTCTCCGACGGCGCGCATGACTGAGGTTATATAACGATAGGGGTTTTTGAATTTACTATTGTAGTGATTTTCCTCCCAAAACTCGGTGCTGTTAAATAAGGTTTTGAGAACTTCGGTGATATCGCCTTGGGTTTCGATAAAGCGATCGCCTAAAGCCTTAACTAAAGATGATGGGGGTTCATCAGCCACAAATGCTTGGGCTAATTTATAACCGATATGTTTGGCGGTGGCGGGGTGACTAGCTAAGATATCTAATGCTTCCTCAACCTCCTCGATACCTCTGCCTTTAATAGTTCTACCCAAGAGGATTTTATCATTAAAATCATGGCGAGTTTCATCAAAATAAAATCCCTCCTGATTGCGGGGGCGATCGCTTGGTTTTGGCAATCCCCAACCTGTCAAAATTCGGGCTAATTCCATCACGTCATTTTGTGTATATCCCCCCTCAACTCCCAAGGTGTGCAACTCTAACAATTCCCGCGCATAATTCTCATTCAACCCCTTAAATCTTCCGGTCGCACCGGGACTATTAGGGGCGGTATTTTGCCAATTATCCAAATAGAATAACATAGCCGGATGCCTAGCGGTTGCGCCTAGTAGGGTGCGGAATTTCCCCCAAACATGAGGTCTAATGGCGTGTTCTTCATAGGACCCAATCCAAATTCTACTCAGTCCTTGCAATCCAAATACATTAAAATGGTTAAACCAAAAATCGACCATCACCTCTTCTAATTGGCGGGGACTATGTAAAGCCCGAATCATTCTAGCGCGACGAATTTGGTTAATTACTCTCTGTTGAAATTGCCGCCTAACTTGTGCGAGTTGAGGCTGTCCTAACCCCAGTTTTTGGGCTTCATTAACCTCTCGATTTTGTTCTCTAACTAGCTTTCCCGGTCGCCAGGGGAGGGTATCTAAGGGCTGAAGTTCCTGGGTGAGAGTTGCCGGAATAGCTAAAGAATTGGGGTTAAGTTGTGAGTTAATATATCCCGCCATCCCGGTATTTTTAATTTGATTAATCTGACCGTTAATTAAGCCTAAACTCAGTCGGTTAACCAGATGAATAATTTGGCGATCGCCCATAATTCTATACTCCTGAAAATGTTAACGCCCTAATTTATTCGGGATACCATCACAGCCGCCGGGAATAGTATTTCGAGATTTTGACCCCGACCAAGCACAGCAATAATAACGATTCTCCTCGGAGAGGTTCAAAACCCCAGTAAAATCAGCATTTTCTATGACAGCCCCAGTATTAGCACCAGTAGAGTAGTCAGGAATTAATGTCCGAGTCCGGGGACTGGCGTTTTCCACTGAACCATAAAAGAATTTAGTCGATCGCAGATTACTATGGGTGAGGTTGGCTTCATAGAGAATAGCGCGAGATAAATTAGCACGCACCAGGTCACAATTAGTTAAATTAGCGCGGACTAGGTTCGCTTCTCCCAGGTCTGTGCGCCGCAGATCGGTATTTTTTAAGTCCGTCCCGGCTAACATGGCTCCTAAATCAATAACTCGAATACCTTCGGCTCTATCTTCAGCATAACTGCCATTACCATCTAATATAGGGCGACCCAAATGGCGATCGCGTTTGAGGGGAGTAATTAACCGCGCCTGGGACAGAAACCGGAGAATTTTGGCTTTCCCATCTGCGTCTACACTACGAATAATGGCGGCGGTCCGTCCCTCTGCAATTACCCGTTCCTGGGGCCAATCTTCTAATAGTCCCTGTTCCCCTAAGGCTAAATCAGAGACCCCCTGAAAATAAGCATCGATGGTCTGTTGTTGGGTGATGCGGTTTTGCTGAATGGTTAAATCCCGGGAGATTACATATTGTCGCCAAGCCACATATACGGCTAAAATGGCGATCATAATTTGACCCAAAGCGCCGATCAATTCCCCCAGCGCCCCGATAGCATCCCAGTTAATTACAATATTACGGGCTGCGTCTGTGTTGGAACCACTCAGCATCAACAGCCCGGTAATTGCCGATAAAATCCCGAAACTAGCGACGATTAAACTACGCCAGATAGGAGGAATTAGGGTTGTCCAAATTTTACCCCAACTCGGCCAAATAATTAACAGTGATGCGGCAATAGCCACAACGGCGCTGAGATAGCCGACCCAGACGTTATCGATCGCTAACCCTAAAATCATGACGGCGATCGCCCCCAGGGTCAACACGGAAGCCAAAAAGTTACTGGGTTTGGGATTTTCCAACTCCCCTTTCCCTTTGTTGTTGGGGGACTCTTCTAGGTGAAACACCTCCCCATGTTCGGTGTAGGATAAGGCTGGATTCTCAGACGCTGAGGGACTCAGGGTAATGGTGTTAGGGCTCTTTCCATTGGGGCTATCAATATCCTGATGAGGCTGTTGCGGTGCGGATAAATTGGGTTCTGTCATACTGGTTGATAAAGGCTAGGAAAGATTTAATGCTCTTCTCTGGATCTATTGTATCTAAAGTTCCGGCAGATCGGGTATCGTAAATGTATTATAAAAATTGACTGATAATTCAGATATAATCAAATTTGCTATATTATATCCATGAAGTGCGAGTTATCTGACTATACCAAAAAATTAGGAGTTAGCTACCCAACTCCAGGGCGTTGCTGGAAGTCTAAACAGCTACCCCATACCACTAAACAGACTGTTACCCGCCAGATTATGGTTGATTTTCACGCCCACAGTTTAGCCCCTTCTGCGAAAATAGTTAGGCAATTTGTCCCATGGTTACATCAGCGGCAAAATCTGGTTATTTAGACTTCCCAGGCGACAGGTTAAGTGAATATGCGATCGCTCCATAAATGAGAGGACAGGTTAATAAGAATACCGCTTAATTCCGGCAAATATTAACTCCATATTATCAGAATATTATCTAGTTTTTGGATAAGATAAATAAAATACAATAAAAACTATAATAAATAACTAATAAGTATTAGTATTTTCTAAGTTATTTATATTCGAAAATTAAAGTATATAAACGACCCCAAAATCGATGAAATCACTACTCCCCATAGGAATTACTAGATGTCTAAATGCGCGCCTATCTAGGCGGATTGCCTTTTGGGTTGCCACTAGCATAGTTGTGATTGAATTAATTATTTTGGTGCCATCAGTGTATCGTCGTCGCCAAGAGTTGTTATCTAAATTGCAGCACCTAACCTCTCAAAAAATCGCTTGGATAGTAGCAACTTACCCCCATCAA
>NZ_PKGG01000341.1:0-3573 GCF_046480465.1 Arthrospira sp. PCC 8006 | reverse complement strand
TATTCGCCAGACCTCAACAAGATAGAGAAATGTTGGTCGTGGTTGAAAGCCCGCATTCGCCATTGCACGTGAGCAGTTTGATTCTCTCGATGATGCCATGGATTCTGTTCTCAAGGCTGCGTCCTAACCGTATTGACTAGTGCTATACAATTCCAAGACAACGGTAAACGCTTCCAGTCTATTTCAATTATCGGGATGTGACGCACCCTACGAGCCGTATAAAGGGAAACTTTCACGTACGGTTCTGAATGGGAGGGGATGGAGGCGACTCCATTGTGGACCCCTAATTGATGTTCCCATAGCAGAAACTGGTGGGGCTGGCTTACCGAAAGTTCAAGCCTGTTATTTATTTAGAGGTCAAGATATTCTGCGATCGCCTAAAGTAGAAGATGCTGTATCGCCACCTTTCCTCTAATTAAACTTGACCGGAGAACAGATATTTTCAGTGGGGCGGTAATTCCGATATGTACATCTAAACTGCCCTCGCGGTCAAGAGACTTTTAAGGCTCCCTCTGGGAGACCGAGAGAGAGCCACTCGGTGGGTCTGTTTCCCGGGGGAGAGCATCTTCGAGGATATCAGCTATCAACCGACTTGAACCGTCGGGGAGTTGATAGGATATGGTAGTTCTCTCGCCGACCAGACCTGACCATCCAAAGCCATTTGTTCAATCAAACTTGCCAATCGCAAGGCTTTTAAGGCTTGTTCTCCCCCTACTGACGGCTGATTTCCACCATGAACGCAACTGACAAAATGCTCTAATTCCGCATGGAGAGGTTCAATATTGCTAGTGTGGACTTTTTCAATTAATCCATCCTGACGATAGAGAATCTGGCCATAGTCAGTCACATAATCCGCCGTAGTTTGGCGGTGTATTAAAATCTCATTATTAAGGAAATCTGCTTCCGTGAGGGAATTTTTACAATGAGCTACAATAGATCGCAATTTCCTGTGGGTGACTTTACTAGCGATGAGAGTGGCAATAATGCCATTACCAAAACCCAAAGTAGCCGTCACATAATCAAGATAACCCGAATTTGAAGCACGACTGCCACTAGCAGTTAACTTCACCACCGGGGCGGGGACTAAATCCATTAACAAGTCGATATCATGAATCATTAAATCCAGCACCACCGACACATCATTAGCCCGGTGGGAGTATGGACTCATGCGATGTGCTTCTAAAGCCAAAACTTCCTCAGTTTTCAAGACTTTACCAAGTTCAGCAAAAGCCGGATTAAACCTTTCAATATGTCCGACCTGCAGGATGCGCTGATATTCTGCGGCTGCATTGACTAAAGACTCTGCTTCGGAAATACTAGCAGCGATGGGTTTTTCAATCAACACATGAACTCCGGCCTTGAGGCAAGTCATTCCTACCGAGTGATGTAGACGGGTGGGAACCGCCACACAAACCGCATCCACATATTCCAACAAATCCCGATAATCTTCAAAAAAGCGAACCTGGTATTTACTGGCTGTGTCGAGTCCCCGTTCCACATTAACATCGGAAACTCCCACCAGTTGTACATCCTTCAGCAAACTGAGAACCCGCGTGTGATGCTGTCCCATATTGCCAACACCAATTACCCCAATCCGTAGAGGGTCTAGTTGACCTCGCCCTACACTAATGCTTGAATATCCTGTTGACATCCTATTGAGCACTCCTGGAATCTTCTCCACCACACACAAAAGACAATTAAGCCGTAGGGGCAGGTTCACCAATAATCTGGTCAAGATAGAGGATGATTGGAGAACCCGCCCGTACTCGGACAAATCCACCCAGATACTATCACAGCATCAGATTTTGTACAGAATTTCTCTAAAGAAACCAGTAATTCTCATTATGGAAATTCAACTGCTATCGGGTGGGATGTCTAACTCGAGACCCTCAAGCCTGAGAGGGTGACAACGGAGGGAAAACCCAGATGGGGCAATTGTTTGAGATAATGGAGAGGTCGTCAAAAAGCGGGTGGCCCTTGGAGCTACCCTGACCAAAAATGCTAATGCTAAAGACGTTATACCAGAAACTATTACGAATCCATTTGAGCGAGAGTCAAGCACAGACCTTAGAACTCTTCGTTATGATGCTTCAAAGTTATCGGCAAGTCAGATTATCAACCCTCGCAAACTTATTTCCCCAACCCATTCAATACAAGAGTCGAATCCGAAATATCCAGCGATTTCTGAAACTCCCCCAACTTTCGGCTAAATTGCTGTGGTTTCCGATAATCAAGGCCGCTTTAAAATCTGAATTTCGAGAAAAACATTTAAATATAGAACAAAGGATAAAGCGCTCAAGATTAAGTTTTAAAACAAAAAACTATGTAGCGGTTGCTATCGAGAGCACTCAATGGAGAGACCGGAATCTCCTGATGGTCACGATAATTTTTGGAAATCATGCTTTACCAATATATGGGGAGCTACTCTTCAAGTTGGGCAGTAGTTATTTTCGGGAACAGAAACGAGTATTAGAGCCGGTACTAGCTCTTTTAAAACCTTATCCGGTTGTGGTAATAGGAGACGCGCGAATTTAATAGCGCCCAACTAGCAGACTGGCTAATAGCCAGAGGGGTAGACGTTGTATTTAGCCATAAAAAGAGCGCTTTTGTAGCCACAGAAAACCATCCATGCAAGTCTTTAAAAGCCCAGGAATAGAAATTTTGCAAATCCTCCTTTTTAAAAAATGTAACCTTTCAAAAATCTGAACCTATTCAGGGATTTAACCTAGGAGTTTATGGGCAAAAAAATCATCGTGGAAAAAAGGTAAAAGAAACGTGGTATTTACTAACCAAACTTGACAATACCCAGCTGGTTAAGCAAATTTATCAAGCGCGATGGGGTATCGAAATGATGTTTAGAGATTGTAAAAGTGTGGGCGATAACATGGAATCCACCCGAGTAGATTCAACCCGATTTTTCGCCTTATTTTTGTGAATTACTTTCGCTTATTGGCTGGCGACACAAAGAGGTCATAAGTTTAAATATAACCACTTGTGCGAGACGTTCAGGCATGAAATAGGGTTGCCACCTCAGTACAGGACAAAAAAGCTGAAAGTCTTAGCCAAAAGGGAATCTAGCCGAAAATGCTGAAGGGGGCGCTCCGGGCTGAGGCGAAAGTCGAGGGGTGGGGGGGGTAGCGCCAAGTTAGGGTGAGAGGGTTAGATCGGAATTACCGCAAACCAAACTTCCCTCTCATGAACGAGCTTAACCGATTACGAGACACTTTGCGCCCTCACTTGCCCTGGCACGGGGCGAGATGAAACTTTGCCTGCCTGTTCCTGATGGCGCTGTTTCAAGCCAAGACGGTCAATCTGGCGGAATTGGCGACGGTCTTCGCAAATCCTGTGCAAATTTCCTCAAATTATAGCATTAGTCAAGGTGGTTAGGACGCAGCTGGGAGAACGGAATCCATGGCATCATCGAGAGAATCAAACTGCTCACGTGCAATGGCGAATGCGGGCTTTCAACCACGACCAACATTTCTCTATCTTGTTGAGGTCTGGCGAATACGGTGGTAGATAGAGCAAACGGCATTGAGCCGCCTCCACTAGATCAGGAATCCGTCCCCCTTT
>NZ_PKGG01000278.1:0-5650 GCF_046480465.1 Arthrospira sp. PCC 8006 | reverse complement strand
TTCCGTNTATTCACCCANGTGCCTNAAGTCTCTACCAGGCGGTTATTTCAGTTATCTCAACCCTATTTCATGCCTGAACGTATCACACTCATTTACATAATGTAAATACATTATGTAACTTCTAAAATATGCATGCCTACCCTATCATGTCCAGATATTACCCAGAACTAAGTTACCCCCAACAGATAGCTTTACCTACAACCTACGGCTAAGATTTTGGGGGTGAACTGATTATGTTGGTATCGGTTTCTGCTCGGTAATTGTCACCAGTTGAAAAGTTGTTTAGGGGTATCGGGTTGGTTCCGGTAGATGATAGTTCATAGTTTCCCCTCACCGGAGATTATGAATCAGACCCATAGATAACCTTGCGAGCGATCGCTCATAGGTTTACCTATAGGTCTAGTCCACGGAAAGGCGGTCTGATATCTTTGTACATTGATTACTTAGAAGGTTCCCCTCTACGACTACCTACGGCTATCGTGTTGATTTTGAAACATATCCTCCCCCCAACCGGAACAAACACTCTTGGGGGTGCGACCGATGTGATAGCAGTCAATGGTGAGGAACGAACCGATAGGCTTGCCATTGACGGGTATCACAAGGGAACTACCCTATCGGTGTTTGGTTGGGGGGGAGGAATGGATATTTGACAGATTGATTAAGTTGTGCTTATTGATTAACCCGTCAATAATTAAGTTTTGTTGCTAAGGGATATGCACTAATCGTCCCGTGTGCTAAGACTGAATGGAGTGCATATTAAGTGTAACGGTACGACTATCGGGTTAAGTAAATCCCGCTATTGCAGCTAGGATAAGGTGATAGACTTCAGGGCGAACGATGGGATTCGAACCCACGAGTGGAGGAACCACAATCCTCTGCCTTAACCACTTGGCTACGCCCGCCATACGATTAGTAATCGTAGCACAGACATCAAATAAAAAGCAATAACCTGAGCGAAATTTTTTTTTCGGCTAGCGGAGACAGGGAAAAGCCGGGTTAACCCAATCATGAGCAGGTATCGAGTCCCTAATGGACAGATGAGTTAACCCATCAGATATAGCATTAGTCAAGGTGGTTAGGACGCAGCTGGGAGAACGGAATCCATGGCATCATCGAGAGAATCAAACTGCTCACGTGCAATGGCGAATGCGGGCTTTCAACCACGACCAACATTTCTCTATCTTGTTGAGGTCTGGCGAATAAGGCCGAAGATAGAGTAAACGGCATGGAGCTGCCTCCACCAGTTCAGCCTGCCGCCCCCCTTTATGAAACGTTGCATTGTCCAGTACTAGAGTTTGACCTGGCTTCAATGTTGGAATTAAGATGAACTCCAACCACAACTCAAACACTGTCCGATTACAACAACCCTCAAAGCGATCGGGGGCTAAGAGTTGTTGATGACACCATGCGGCTATATAGCTCACCCTGCCCTGCCTCTTCCCTGATTTGAGGGCATCGAAGCGTTGTCCTTCCTGGCAGTAACCATAAGGATAATCCGAGTCTTGACTATTCATGCCAGCTTCATCGAGGTAAACCAACCCTTCCGGCTCCATATGTTCAATCTGAGCAATAAACTCCTCTCGCTGTTGCTCATCACGTTCTTGGTAGCCGTAAGTTGTTTTTCTGGTGAAGCCAATTTTCTTCAAGGCTCTGGATATGGTGCCAGGAGAGATGTCGTCATCCCAAAGTTCAGCCATTTGAGCGGAGGTTTTGTCGCCATGCTCTTGGGCAAAAGCCTTGAATTTTTGCCAGTCGGTAATTTGGTGGTTATTGCCAGGTCGGTGATTAGGTTTAGGGAGGAAGTCTCCGGTGTGTTCTTTTCTTTGCAGCCAGAGATTGATAGTGTTCCGGCTGACATGGAAAACTTGACTGGCTTCTGTTTTGGGCATACCGTCTAGTTCAATTGCATTAATAACTTTTTGTCTAAGGTCGTAACTGTAGGGGGCTGGCTTTTTGGGTCTTCTGTAGATATCCTTGCCATTATACGTCCTAACTGTTCTATCTTGTGCTATACAAAGCAGGGGGTCGTAACCCTGTTCCCATGACAAAGGGGTGTCCACATCAGGAGCCGTATGAGGTGAAAGTCTCAAGTACGGTTTTGAATGGGAGTTGGGGAGGGTGACTTCCCTTTCGACCCCTACCCCTTGGAGGGAGTAGGATATGACTGAAAGCCAATGCCTAACTGTAATGGTTAGGATATGCCCACTAGTCAAGGTATGGACATAGATACTGCGGCGATTAAGAGTATTATGACGAGAGCGAGTTTAAAGACTACGTGGTTGTATACAGCTCCAAAAGTCGAAGTACGAAAGCAGGGGGTAGTAACTCTGTTCCTACGAAAAAGGGTGTCCATATCAGGAGCCGTGTGCTGGGAAACTCGCAAGCACGGTTTTGAAGTGGAGCTCGGGAAGGTGACTTCCTGTTCGACCATAACTCAAATTACTATTCAGGGGTCGTCTCATCTGAGACCTTCAATAAGTTAGACCATATAATCTGGCAAATGTTACGGGCATGGAGAATCTCAAGATGCGGAAAGGCAAATCCTAAAGAACTGAGTAACTATTGTAGACCGGAAACGGTTAAACTCAGCGATGATAGAGAAAGGCATGAAACTTGGTTATTCTGTACCAAGGATGGACATAGACTATGGAAGCATAGCTACACTCCGATTGTCAGACATACCCTGATACGCCCTGAAGCAACACTTTATGACGGAAACTGGACTTACTGGGCAACCAGAAAAGGTCAAGCAATTGATACGCCAAACAGGGTAGCAAAACTACTCAAAAAGCAAAAAGGCCTATGCGCCTGGTGTGGGCAATACTTTACCCCATCAGATTTAGTTGAAGTAGACCACATTGTACCTCGAAGCCACGGCGGAAAGGATGAATACAAGAATCTTCAACTATTGCACCGCCACACCCGCGATGATAAGACGGCACTTGACAACGTCAACGCTGCATTCTTAACAATGGAGCAGTCTGCGCGTGCGTCACATCAGGAAGTTTTTCGTGTCTATGCCAATTATCTGGATGTGGAAGCACCACTAGAGCCGTATGAGGTGAAAGTCTCAAGTACGGTTTTGAATGGGAGGGGGAGATGGTAACATCTCTCTCGATCCCTACTTGTTTGTCTAACAATTTTAACTCTGATCAGCCCTAGTCCGGGTTAATGGAACTTAACCTAGTATGATGATCTATTTTTCTCGATAAAATGCTGTTAGAGGTGATTATTTAAAATGATGAAAGTTGATCGGATGGAATCAAGCCATGCTGGTGGGCATATCAGTAAAATGGCTATCTTTCTGGCCATTTTGGCGGGAACAATGGCTTTAACTAACCCCAGTCGCCAAGACTATCTCGAATATGCCTCGGTGAAGTTATCCCAAGAAGCGAAAAACAACCTATGTAATGAGGCGGAAGTTCCGGCTATTCTCCGAGGTTTTTCTAATATGATTGTAGACACCTGCAATACTTTGGTAACTTCTCAACGGGTTACAATTAGGGCTTTTATTGACAATTCTACTCACCGACAAAATGCGATGTTTTTTAGCATTTACACATCGGAAGTGTTGAATAATCGCTATAGAACTCTGGCTCTGTTTGGTAATTTTATCACATTTTCATCGGAAAAAATGCCGGAAAATTCCGTAGAATAATCGGAACCAGCCAAATTGTATTCTGAGCGAAAAAGCGCCCTCCCATAAGGGCGGGTGCTAGGTCAGCCCCAGGAAACAGGACAAGACTCTTGCACCCGCAGCCAATGTTGGTTGAGGGTAGAATGGGTTTGCGATCGCTTTCGGTGGTATGGACAGTTACAAAAAAAGATACAATGTTGAGATGGCGATTGTGGTTTGTTGAGTGGACAAAAGCCAACATTGACAATTAGCCAGCCGTTGGCGCGATCAAGATACAAAGGCAACCCAGAAATTATGACTGTCAGAGTTCGTTTGGCTCCTAGCCCTACAGGTAATCTACACATTGGTACAGCCAGAACCGCTGTATTTAACTGGCTTTTCGCCCGAAATCAGGGCGGTGAGTTTATAGTACGCATTGAAGATACAGATCAAGAGCGATCGCGTCCTGAATTTACCCAAAATATTTTGGATGGACTAACTTGGTTGGGCCTAAATTGGGATGAGGGGCCGTTTTTTCAGTCGGAGCGCCTGGATTTGTACCGGGAAGCTATCCGTAAACTCCTAGATGCGGGTTTGGCTTACCGTTGCTATTGTACCCCGGAAGAACTTGAGGAAATGCGATCGGCTCAAAAAGCTAAAAATCAAGCTCCTCGCTATGATAACCGCCACCGCGACCTAACCGCAGCACAAAGGGCGGCTTTGGAAGCTGAAGGCCGCAGTGCCGTGATTCGCTTTAAAATAGACGACAACCGAGAAATTAGATGGAATGATTTGGTCAGGGGTTCGGTAGTCTGGAAAGGCTCCGACTTGGGGGGAGATATGGTCATTGCTAGGGCTTCCAGTAGCAATGCAATCGGTCAGCCTCTCTATAATTTGGCGGTGGTGGTCGATGATATTGATATGCAGATCACCCATGTAATTCGCGGTGAAGACCATATCGCTAATACTGCCAAACAGATACTACTCTACGAAGCCTTCGGGGGAAGGGTTCCAGAATTCGCCCACACTCCTTTGATTTTGAATCCTGATGGCCGTAAACTATCTAAGCGGGACGGGGTGACTTCTATCTCAGATTTCCAAAATTTGGGTTACACAGCCCCCGCCTTGGCTAATTATATGACACTATTGGGTTGGACTCCCACTGATTCGACTCAGGAAATCTTTACCCTAGAACAGGCGGCGAAAAACTTTGGTTTTGATAGAGTCAATAAGGCGGGGGCAAAATTTGACTGGGATAAGCTCGATTGGTTGAATGGTCAGTATATCCATAATCTGCCAGTGTCGGAGTTGACAGATATGTTGATTCCCTATTGGGAAGAGGCCGGTTATGACTTTGAACCACAGAGCGATCGCCTTTGGTTGGAACAGTTAACAACCCTCATTGGTCCTAGTCTTACCCGTCTCAAAGATGCAGTAGATATGGCGGCGATGTTCTTTCCCTCCAGTGTCAGTTTAGATGAAGAAGCCCAGCAGCAGTTGCAACAAGAGGGAGCCCAAACCGTCTTGGCAGCTATCAAGGATAAACTCGAATCTGAGCCAACACTGACAGCAGATACCGTCAAGGATATGATCAAAGCTGTTACCAAAGAGACGAAACTTAAAAAAGGGCTGATCATGCGATCGCTCAGAGCAGCTCTCACTGGGGCTGTTCATGGCCCGGATTTAGTTGAGTCCTGGCTGCTTCTTCATCAGCGAGGAACTGATCTAACTCGCTTGCAAAACATATTAGATCGTTAATTGTTATTGAGGCTGAATGCTATGGCGGATAGCTCTAAATCCAAACCACAAGACGATAAAACTCCCATTGAGGATAAAAAGTCTGCTACTAAAGCAGATACTACTCCADCTAAATCCTCTACTCCCAAAGATCACGAACCTGTAGTTGATGCTAAACCTGCTGCTAAAACCCCAGAACCCAAACCAGAACCCAAACCGGAAACTGTKGCTGCTAAAACMCCAGAACCGAAACCAGAACCCAAACCGGAACCSAAACCAGAACCTGTGGCTGCTAAA
>NZ_PKGG01000365.1:0-3089 GCF_046480465.1 Arthrospira sp. PCC 8006 | reverse complement strand
TACTGGTAATAACTTAGGCATTGAAGTCACCCCCCATAAAGATATCGCTACTGTAACCATTGCCACTAAAGTCGGACATAAATGATACTGGTTGAATAACTGTCTCTTGAGACGATACCCATTTTTTCTATACCGTCATAAAATCAACAGCGGCGTTATGAGCTATTTCGGCTAATTTCATCCTGGTATCTTGGTTAGCGTAGGGGATATATCGTGACATCATTTGAGCGTAAATATCACGTGCTAATTCCGCGATCACCATTAACCTTGCTTGTTCTTAGTTCATGGTTTTGTGTTTCCTGTTTTGACGAAATTATTTAACTTACTTGAGGATTTATGGCATGATTAAAACTCATCGTCATTTTCTTATTCGTATTGCTTGATTTTTTAGTCCAACAATTAATTGATTGCTGTAATCAAGGAATTGTGCATAACCAGAAAAGTGCTTTCAAGCTCCAACAGACGACATTCATCAAATTGTGTAGGACAATCGGCAAGTTCTACAGCGTCCAATATAGAGACTAGCTTGCTGCTTAACCTATCACTAAGATAGGTATTTGGGTTAAGTAGTTTACCCAAGTCAATTGTCATGGTTTTATCCTATTAGTGTGTTGTTTGCCGTAGTTTACCGTCATCGCGGACGGGTATTTACTGGACTTTATCTATTAAGTGCTTTGTGTAATTCAGTTCCTTAATCAGCAATTGCTTTTTAAGTTCAGTAATGGTTAATTCTTTTTCGCAATCATCTAGTATTGACTTTAATGTAGCCAAACCATCTTCTTTATTAATGTTGTAAACTAAACTGTCTACCATAGTATTAAACTTCACAAACATCTGATTGTTGATATCTGCCATCATTGTGTTATTCTCCTAGGTCAATGAACTAATTGGAAGTCAAATGATTTGCTTCCACAGGTTTTTACCGTTGACATTAATCATGTGATATCCTCTGTTTTTCATGAAATTGGTTAATTCATTAACAGTAACCCTTGAATCTAAATAACCATCATTTTTGGCGGTTTCTATGGCTATCTTCAGAGTCTTAGGATCAATGTCTGTAAATGGTTCGATTAATTCAGGAAAACCTGCTTTTGTGGCTGGCTTATTTTGCTTAGTTTTGCTCTCAATACTTGGAGCGATAAAATGGTCTAAGAATTGTTCTGTTCCGCTAGATACTGCGAATATTTTGGTTTCTGCTAATTCCCAGTAACGGTTAAATGCTTTGATTTAATTATCTATTGATGTTTTGTATATCATTGAATGAGTAGCAATTACATCAATGGATAATCTGTAGTTAGCTATATCTTGTTTCCTTTTTTGTAGTCCTCTTTTGGTTTTAGCGTAATTAGTGCAATTATTCATATCTCTCCAAAAAATTTCTAAGCGAGATGATATATTACCAAGATTTATATCCTCAATATCCGAAAGTTCTGACAATTCAAATTGATTCCCTGCAGATTCTTAACTTGTCATTGATTGTCTCTTTTTAAACCACATAGGAAACATCCTTATTTTAAGTTCGTTAAGTTCCCAAAACGTCCATAAAGGATGTATTGAGTTAATTACTTTTAAAGCGAAAGCATTAAAAATCATGTTGTGACCGGGTGTTTGGCTGCTAATTGTTATTCGACTATTTTTCCTGTTTAAGACTTTAAACAGTGAAAGCATATTTTCATTTTCAATTAATAAATTGGGGGGTGATATCCTCCCAAACCAATAAAAAATTACGTTCAAACTCCCTTTGTAACGGGTCGTAATATCAATATCTTTCTGGCTGTATCTTGCTTGTTTCTCAGTGAAGCAAATGTGCTGTTAGCTAACACTGTGTCGGTGCGATACAGTGAAGCCGCAATAGTAGCTATCTGGCTTTTACCCGTTCCACTAGACCCCCAAAGAAACAGACACCCAGCGGTTGACATTAGCGTAACAGGTGAGCAAATAAAGCTAGTAATAATTGGGAATTGAACATCCGGATAGGGTAGGATAGCACAAGCCCTACATATTGACTCAACTTGTGTCCCTAATGTACCGTCAACAATTATTTCCTCTAACTCATCTGCCATTGAATCGCGTATTAGTCTATAATCAACATAGTCCTCAGACATGGTAGTAACCTCTTAGTGTGTTGGCTTGCTGTCTGGTAGTTATCCCCCCAATATTGGGGGAATATTTTATGTTAATTAGCTGAGTTTCATCAGCTCAATTAACGCGATTAGGGTATCAGGGTCTAATTTTTGAACCTTGTTGTATAAGCTGTCAAAATCAGGTTCATAGTCAAGGATTTTAGCAGTAAAATATACTCGTTATTCCCAGGTTTTGGATTTGGGTTTACCACCAAAGCCACCATTTTTTTTGCCAGACTTTAACTCAACAAAATCAATGGCTTCTTGTAGAGTGTAGCCAGAAATAGTAGATTCAAAGGTATCTAACGCTGTACTGTATTCAAGAATAAATTCCGCTAAATCGTGCTTATTATTGGCTGAATCAAAATCATTTGAATCAGTGGTATTATCTAATTCAAGGAGTCGCTCGGCTACCCGTGTGGCTGATTGTCCTAGATTTACAGTTCCGGTAAACATCATCGTGCCGTTAGTTAGCAGCTTGTCACCTTCGACTAGGTGAAGTAGTGCTAATTCTACTGAGGTTGGCTTGTACTTCCGTTTTTCCCTTGATACTCGCTTGAATATTCTTCAATGCAGAAACGTACAGCAATTAATTGTTCCTCAAATTTCCAGCTTCTGTCATTAAAGTTCTGAAAATCACCGCTTAATCCGACACCAACGAGCCATAGGTGAGGTTGCTGTACGAGAAACATAGCGCTAGTAATTTCCAGGAATGTGCCTGATTCTCCAGATTTAACTGCACTACAAAACGCGAATTTATCGTCATCTCTTTTACCGTAATATCCAATACTCATGATTACTCTTCCTTAGTTAATTGTTGATTGTTGATTGTGTTAGGTGATTTGATTCTGGCTGCAATTTGGCGACAACCATACCAAAACATTGGATTACCGGATAGCTGAACTCTAAACTGTGATTGTTTAGTTAGCTTAATAATTGCAGAGCCTTGATAATCACCACGTGTTC
>NZ_PKGG01000659.1:0-274 GCF_046480465.1 Arthrospira sp. PCC 8006 | reverse complement strand
TCGCCGCCAAGCTGGCGGGGGGCTATACGCTGGACGAGATCGACAACGACATCACCGGCGGCGCCACCCCGGCGAGCTTTGAGCCGACGATTGATTACGTCGTCACCAAAATCCCGCGTTTTGCGTTCGAGAAATATCCCGGCGCGAAGGACAGCCTGACCACKTCCATGAAATCGGTGGGCGAGGCCATGGCTATTGGCCGCTGCTTCCAGGAAAGCGTGCAGAAAGCCCTGCGCAGCCTGGAAACCGGCCTGTAGGGCTTTGACGAGATCGC
>NZ_PKGG01000022.1:0-41402 GCF_046480465.1 Arthrospira sp. PCC 8006 | reverse complement strand
TTTTAAAGGTCTGTGTAGGTGATGATAAAATTACCCTACTTTTCCCCTTGTTCTTTTGAACGCAGCGTATCAACCTATTTCGCTACTTCATATTTACGATGGTTCAAGCCGGACATTCGGTTTCCCTAATCATGGATGGTTGGCAGTGGTCGCCTCTGGTAGTAGGTTCTACTTCACGCCTTCCGTTCCCCGCTTCAGTCTGACGGGTGTGAACCTTGAAACTGGGGGTGGCTGTTATGGTCGAAAGGGAAGTCACCTTCCCCAACTCCACTTCAAAACCGTACTTGAGACTTTCACCTCATACGGCTCCTGATGTGGATACCCCTTTGTCATTAGGAACAGGGTTACAACCCCCTGCTTTCGTACTTCAACTTTCAAAGCTATATGCCTGCGTTAGTCTTTAAACTCGCTGCCATTAAACTCCTACTTATCGCAGTATCTATATCCACACCGTGACTAGTGGGCATATCCTAACCATTACAGTTAGGCATTAGCTTTCATTCACATCCCTTCCCCTTAAAGGCATACGCTTACACTTTTCACGCTCTGCCGTGAGGCAGAGCCAATGAGGGGTTTAAACGTTCCATCTATGGGGGCATTCCATCTTTAGATTCGTCCTATCCACCGGGGTACTTTAAAGGTCTGTGAAGGTGGTGGTGATATACYCCTTCTTTTCCCCGTACTCTTTTGAGCGCAGCGTATCAACCTATTTCGCTACTAGAGTATTACGATGGTTGAAGCCGGACATTCGGTTTCCCTAATCATGGATGGTTGGCAGTGGTCGCCTCTGGTAGTAGGTTCTACTTCACGCCTTCCGTTCCCCGCTTCAGTCTGACGGGTGTGAACCTTGAAACTGGGGGTGGYTACCGCCGTTACTCTCAACTTCCTGCTGTAYATAACACCAGCGTTCAGCCTTGACCTTGAGTCTCTTGGCCTTTATCTGATTCTAAATCCAATTTAGCCCAGATAATTGGAACACATAGATAGTTATGGGATGGTCAGGTACGCTCACCTTATATTCTACCAAGGGGTAGAAGTCCCACTAGGAGATGATTTCAGGCATTGCAGCCCTATTTCACTCCTAAACGTCTCGCACATCGCCGTTACTCTTTACGCAATTGTTAAGGAGTCATTAAGATTTCCGATTTTGCGTTTTGACTTTGAGTTCCCTGCCTTGTTTTGTATATTTCTATACAAAACTTTGGGACATATAAACAGTTGTAGGGATGGTCATAAGCGAGCTTCTTATATTCAACCAAGGGGTTGAAATCCCCACCAGGCGGTTATTTCCGGCATTGCAGCCCTATTTCATGCCTGAACGTATCGCACTTACACCTCTATCATTACATATTAGGCACTACCGTTACGAGCAATGACTAACATTTGTTGGTTATCTCCTCTAAAGAATCCTCGTGGCTTTAGCCCGATGGAGTGTCAACAGACTTATAAACTAGGAGCCATCCACCCCCGTAGAAAGTAATAAAAAGTAGCGAGATATTCATCAACGACACGGGTACTGAGAACCAAAGCATCAGCATTAGGGGCGAAATCTTGGAAAGAAACCCTATCTTTACGTTTGCCATAGGGAATAAAAGTCGAAAAATTAGTGGGAGCCGGAATTACTTTTAAACCCACTTGAGTAAATGCGAGGGCGGCGCGCCGCATTTCTAAGGCTGAAGTCACTAAAATTATAGTTCTTCCTAACCGCCTTTTCTCCATGATGTCTTTGACTTCTAGGGCTTCTTCCCGGATTGTATGGCTTTCAGTTGCCAGAAGAATATCACGAGGCAAAACTCCCATATAAATCAATAACTGTTGAATATCTTTGGCTTCATTAGTGGGATGAATTAACTCATGGCGATCGCCTGCTGCGATAATCACCAAACGAGCTAAACGTTCCCGATAAAGTTCTGCGGTATAGGGAATGCGATCGCCTGTAGCCGTGAGTTGAATCTGAGTTCTGTAGGGCAATTTAGGCTGTGTTGTCCCCCGTCCTAACAAAACAATTGCCCCGGCTCTTTCCCCACAACATAAATCAGTTTGAACTGTTTGCACAGCCACCCTTTCCACTTGCAAAGCCAACCATTGAGCTAAAACGGGGGTACTCGATAAAATCAGAATTAATAATGCAGTTAAAATTAAATTAGGAGCCGGATTTTTAATCCCGCCATTGGTAATCAAAGCCGAAGCAATGGTTAATAGTAAAATTGATAAACCCAGGGGCCTTAGAAAAATCGCTAAAAGCTGAATAACAGATCTACCAACCTGGCTATCAGGAGCGATAAAAGTGACTATAAGTAAAGTGAGAGTTAGTAAAAAAAACAGCCGACTAACTAAGCTATTTTCTTTGCCTGCTAACAGTTTCCAAATTCTAAAAGAAATGGTAATCAGTAGCAGTAAAACCAGAACTTGGGTGAGTAATACAAACATCATTTTTTCCCTTCATGGTTGACGGTGGAGAATCCCACATCATATCACCCCTTGATTTTTCCTGATCTACCCCAAATCAAATATCACTGAGTGCTTTAGGGACTGAGGAAAACGAGAGCCGTATAACTAACAAATAGCATACGGCTCAAGTTTATACTAAAAATGGGCTCCCTTGGCAATAGTTTCGCCAAATTGCCTACTAACTATACAGTTTGAGCGATCGCATCAGCCACCGTTTGCGCCACCTGCACCCGCGCATAAAACTTATCATTACCGGAAACCAAAGTCCAAGGAGCCCTAGGGGTATTAGTCCGATGCACCATTTGGTTGACGGCTACCTCATAACAAGACCATTTTTCCCGGTTCCGCCAGTCCTCATCTGTGAGTTTATATTGCTTAAACGGATTATTCTCGCGTTCAGTAAACCTTTCAAGTTGGGTATCCGGGTCAATATGTAACCAAAACTTCAGCAAAATATAACCCGCCGTAGTCAGTTGTTCCTCAAACTCATTAATTTCTCGATAGGCGCGTCGCCATTGTCTTTCGGAAGCAAATCCCTCAATTCGTTCGACTAAGACCCGACCATACCAACTGCGGTCAAAAACACCAATTTTTCCGGCCGGCGGGAGTTTACGCCAGAACCGCCACAGATAATGATGTACCTTTTCTTCATCAGTGGGAGCAGCAAAAGGATGCACTTCATAGCTGCGCGGATCAAGAATATCGGTTAAACGCTTAATCGCTCCCCCTTTTCCCGCCGCGTCCCATCCCTCAAATATGGCTAAAACCGGGATTTGCTTTTCAAAAATCATTTGCTGCATCTTACCTAAGCGAACCTGTTGTTCCCGCAACTGTTCCTTATAGTCATCCTCTGACAAGGACAAACTCAGATCCACAGCAGCCAGGGGTTGCGGATCGGTAGGTTCTAGGTGTTCTTGGGGAGGAGTAAAAATAGGCGGCGGTTGCACTTCCAGCCGCCCTAGGGTCTCTTTGATGGTAGACACCATTTTAGATAGTACCTTGACCCTACACCACCGTTTATCATCCCCTTCTACTAAGGTCCAGGGAACTACGCCGGTGCTAGTGTGAATTACCATCTCTTCGGCATAGGAACTATAAGTATCATAGTTTTTCGCCTGCTCCCAGTCTTCGGGACGCACCCGCCATGCTTCTAGTTCATCGTTGGTGGCTTTTTTTAGGCGACGCTTGAGTTCTTTTTTGCTCAAGTGAATCCAAAATTTGGCGATCGCCGCCCCATCGTCAATCATTTGACGCTCAAAAGCATTAATTTGACGCATTGCCATCGCTACATTAGCAGATGGCAGTCTCTCAAATAGACGATCTTCCAGAACATGGGTATACCAACTGTGGTAAAAAATCCCGATTTTCCCATAACCTGGGAACTCTTGCCAAAATCTCCACATGAATGGATACAACCGCTCCTGTTCGGTCGGGGGCCACACCGGAATCACTTTGAACCCACGAGGGTCCATATAGCTAACCATTTTTTTGACTAGAGAACCCTTACCCGCCGCCGCCCAACCCTCCAGGACGATAATCACAGGTAGTTTTTTTTCCCAGCAGATTTGCTGTAGCGATCGCAGCTCCCGCATCAGTCCTTCCGTCTGAGTCTTATAGCTTTCTTTATCTAGCGAAAGCTCCAGGTTTAGTGTGTTGAGCATGAATATGAATCAATATCCGTCTAACTTACATCAGTCTAGCAGGATCAGGAGTCCGGGAACACCCACTACACAGAACCGCCAGTCCCATTCCTTTTTAGATTATGGTTTGATGATTTTGTGATCCAAACCCGCTTCATTGCTTTTGTTAAAAAAACATTAGATTTTCACCAGAATAGCTCTGGTAACGGCTATGATAAATTTTCCGCCAAAAAAAGTTCCGTCTGCCCAATTAACTCCCCCGGCACCTATACAGCTCAAACATAATTAGTGACCCAGATCACTGAAATTTCACAAAGAAATCACAATGTTCGGGTGTAATATATCACTGAACTTAGTTAGATAGAAGATAATATAGATACTATAGGAATTCACACCCGACTTAGTTATCTAATCCGACATCCAACAGTTCCCAACTTTTTTACGTTCATGCAGGAAAAAAATGATGATCTCAACCAAGCAAGCCCAGTTAATTCAATTTTTACGTTGGGAATTAGCGATCCCTGCCTCTTCCATCGCCATGGCCCTCCGACATCCTGAGCAAGAATCAGGTCAACTTCCCATGATTTTATGGCAATACGGGCTAGTCACCCTAGAACAGCTTGACCGGATTTTTGATTGGCTTGAAAAGTTCGGAACCTCTCCAGATATCACCTCCCGGTCTTATTCAGACAAAAAAGCTGGTTGAGAATCAATGGACTTAGATAGCATCTCAATTACAGATGCGTCTTAGGTTCCTTGGTTTATGCCGAATTTACACACTAATAGCCAATTTATCTCAAGACTAAAATCTACCTGCATGACCTAAAAGTTTCAACTGCGAATGTTGAAAAATGATTAGATGATCACTATATATGTCGCCTCAAAGATGTTGGGGGTGAAAAAATTTTTGTATGGAGGTTTGACCAACCTTTTCTACCCTTAAAGGCTAAAACGAAAATTATAGCAACCGGTTGCTCACGATAAATCAACTATTACCGCCCAGATGATAAACATGGCTCATAGACAACAGCCTGGGACAAAAATTCAGCTATTGACCAGGTGCGTCAGTTGTCGATGCTCCGGGTAGTATCCCTATTTACCGGCTCTGACGSACCCTACGAGGTCGGTTCTCTATTGTGGGGTGACCAGGTGCGTCAGTTGTCGATGCTCCGGGTAGTATCTCTATTTACCGGCTCTGACGCACCCTACGAGGTCGGTTCTCTATTGTGGGGTGACCAGGTGCGTCAGTTGTCGATGCTCCGGGTAGTATCTCTATTTACCGGCTCTGACGCACCCTACGAGGTGAAGGCTGACGATCGCCTCCCCGTAACCAGATAATTGATAACTATTTCAGCAGAGTTGATATGATATAACAACTTGTCCTATGGTGGCAGCTTCTGGCTAACTTCGGAACTTTAATTTCATGTTTACCATCGAAAACCTGCGAGTAGCTTATCCCAGTCAGAATAAATCACCCTCTTGGGTCGTAGATGATGTTTCCCTAACCCTCAAACCGGGGGAACGTTTGGGACTTGTCGGTGAGTCTGGCTGCGGTAAGTCTACTTTGGGACGCGCTGCTATGCGCTTACTTCCAGAGTCGAGTCTTATTCAAGGTCAAGTCACATTTGGCGGACAATCGGTTTTTGACCTTAACGACAAGGAATTGCGACAGTTTCGGGGGGAGGCGATCGCCTTAGTGTTTCAAGACCCCATGACCCGCCTTGATCCGTTGATGACTATTGGGGAACATTGTATTGAAACTTTAAAGGCTCATGAACTAGAATTGTCCCGGTCTCAGGCGAAAGAAAGGGCGATCGCTACTTTGGAAGCTGTCCAAATTCAACCCCAACGCTGGTCCCAATATCCCCATGAGTTTAGTGGCGGAATGCGTCAACGGGTGGCGATCGCATTAGCCCTATTGTTAAACCCAAAGTTAATTGTAGCTGATGAACCTACCACCAGTTTAGATGTCACAGTATCAGCACAGATTTTACAGGAACTCACCCGGTTATGTCGTGAACGCGGAACCGCTATCCTATTAATTTCCCATGATTTAGCCATGGTGGGAGAGTATTGCGATCGCATTGCGGTTATGTATCAAGGTAAAATTGTCGAAGTCGGAGATAGCCGCACCGTTCTACAATACCCCCAACATCAATATACGCGATCGCTCCTAGAATCTGCTCTCCACGTTCATGGAACTTCTCAACAGCCACCAGAACCCAATACTCCCGAACAACAGACACAGACTAACCCATCACAGCCACTTCTGCAAATTGAAAATCTCCAACAGCATTATAGTTTAGAATCCGGCATTATTGAACAAATATTCACTAAAAACAAGCAATTAATCAAAGCCGTTGATGGCGTGAGTTTCGAGTTGTCTCCTGGTGAAATTTTCGGTTTAGTTGGAGAGTCCGGCTGCGGTAAAAGTACCCTCTCGCGTACCATTTTACAGTTAGTTCGTGCCACCGCTGGTACAGTCAAATTTGAGGGTCAAGATTTAACCGCTATGTCAGTGCGACAAGTGCGCTCACAGCGTCGCGATATCCAAATGATATTTCAAGATCCTAATGCTTGTTTAAATCCCATGATGACCATTGGTCGAGCTATTGCTGACCCCCTGTTAATTCATAAAATGGCAAAACCACCCCAAGCCAAACGCTGGGTATTAGAAATGCTCGATCGCGTTGGTTTGACTCCCGTAGAAGAGTTTTATAACCGCTATCCTAAACAACTGTCAGGAGGACAACAGCAACGGGTAGCCATTGCTCGTGCTTTAATTACTCGCCCGAAACTGGTAATCTGTGATGAGCCTGTTAGTATGCTTGATGCTAGTGTTCAGGCTCAAGTATTACAGTTAATGTTGGAACTCAAGCGAGACTTTAATCTCACCTATTTATTTATTACCCATGATTTATGGGTCGCTAGATTTTTGTGCGATCGCATTGCCGTTATGAACGCTGGTAAAATTGTCGAAATAGGAAACACTGAGCATATTTTTAAACATCCTCAGCATCCCTACACCCAAACCCTTCTCAGCGCCGCTCCTTTGCTCACCAAAATGGTAATTTAGTTCTAATATTAACCATCCATCTATTTGACTATCTTCTCCGCTGCGTCTAACTCTTGCGAAATTAGCTTTAACGCCGTCATAGGGTTATTCGCCTCAGTAATAGGTCGTCCAATTACTAAATAATTAGCACCCGCTTTTAAAGCCTCAGAAGGAGTAAGCGATCGCTTTTGATCCCCCTTAGATGCCCAACTCGGACGCACCCCAGGACACACCAACAGAAAATCATCCCCACAAGTCCGCCTTAGTTGTGCCACCTCCTGCGGCGAACACACCGCCCCCGCCAAACCACACTCTTGCCCTAATAATGCCATCTGTAACGCATACTCTGGCAGTTCTAGGGGAATTTTGAGGTCTAAGGCTAATTCCCTGGCGTTAAGGCTCGTTAACAGGCTAATCGCGATTAATTTAGGCACGGGTACACCCGCCTCATTGGCTCCCATTTCCGCCGCCGACTGAGCAGCTTTTAGGGCGACTTTTCCAGCCGTCGCGTGAATCGTAATTAAGTCTACACCATAGCGAGCGGCGGCGCGACAGGCTCCGGCTACCGTATTCGGTATATCATGGAATTTCAGATCTAAAAATATCCGCTTATTGCGCTGTTTGAGTTGTTTTAAAATTTGCGGACCACAACTGACAAACAGTTCTAAACCCACTTTCCAAAAGGTTACTTGTGGCAGGGTTTCAATTAATGCGATCGCATCAGCTTGACTGGAAACATCTAGGGGAACAATAACTTTATCTATCGTCATATTGGGTATATTTTGGGGTAGTAAATTAGCAAACTTTACAGTTAATATCAGTCCGATAAAATCGGCACTTTCTTGATTAGACATTATCCCGATTTCACATCAGGATAATTAACAATTAATCAATCATGGGAAAACCCATTTACACCAGCCGGATAAATTTCTTTTTGCCTACTTGTAAAACTCGTCCTTTCACCTCTTCAGCAGAAGCCACAACTAAATTATCATCCTCAATGCGATCGCCATCTATTTTCACAGCACCTCCCGCAATTTGTCGCCTCGCCTCGCTGCCACTTTTACACAGTCCACTAGCCGAAAGAATATAGAATAACTTAGCCGGAAACTCCACCTCTGACAGAGAAAATTCCGGTACAGCCTCCGCCCTAGTTGCATCTCCTTGTACCAAATTTAAAGCCGCATTTTGAGCCGCCAAAGCCGCCGCTTCTCCGTGGTATTGAGTTACTATATCTAGGGCGAGTAACTTTTGGCGATCGCGAGGATTTTCCGGCAATTCAGCCAACGGGTAATCAGTTAGCAACTCAAAATATTGCTCAATCAAACTATCAGGAACCTTCTCCAATTTTGAGTACATAGTCAAAGCATCCTCCGACAGTCCCACATAATTACCCAGAGACTTAGACATTTTCTGCACCCCATCAGTCCCAATCAAAATAGGCATTAGTAAACCGAACTGAGGTGTCTGTCCAAAATAGCGCTGTAAATCCCTTCCCACAGCCAGATTAAACTTTTGATCCGTTCCTCCCAACTCCACATCAGCCTGAACCGCCACCGAATCATAACCCTGCATTAACGGATAGAGAAACTCATGCAAATAAATAGGATTTTCCTGCTCAAAGCGCAGCGAAAAACCCTCCTTAGCCAACATTTGTCCCACCGTCATCCGAGACAGCAAATCCAAAGTTTTAGCCAGATCCAACTTAGATAACCATTCAGAATTACGACGAATTTCCAAACGTCCAGGCGTATCAAAATCTAAAATCGGGCGCAGTTGGTCGAGATATGTTTGGGCATTTTTTTCAACTTGCTCAGGAGTTAGCTGACGACGAACCTCAGATTTCCCAGTAGGATCACCAATGCGCGCCGTAAAATCTCCAATAATTAGAACCGCCGTATGTCCCGCGTCTTGGAAAGCCCGCAACTTCCTAAAAATGATACTATGTCCTAGGTGAATATCCGACCCAGTCGGGTCGATACCTAACTTAATCCTAAGTGGGCCGCTACTGAGAGCCAACCGCCGACCCAAATTCTCCTCTGGGTTGTCAGAATTAGCCAATTCCGGGAAAATATCAGTAACCCCCCGGCGCAGTCTAGGAAAATTTTGTAAAGAAACTCCCGCAGAAGTCTCTAGGGCTGGTTGACTCACAATCATAAAAAATCGAAACCTGAGCAGATGTTAGGTTAGCATACCTCAAACGATCCTATCATTTTCCGGTTCAGTTTCAACAGAACATCGATAATCCCCTCCGCGTGGGTTCTCCTGTCAACCCTCAATTCCCAAGCATCAGGCGATCGAAGTCCTAACCCCGTCAAATAATGAATTTCCCTCTCTTCTCAACTGCAACTGCGGTTAAGCCTGTGCCACAATGATCAACAGATACCAACCCAGGAAAACTCACCTTATGACTAATTCAACTCAGTCACCATCTTCTCAAAATCTTCCCCCAAGGAAGACCGTAGCCTCCCGTTCCAAACAGCCACAATCAACCACCACTGTTTCCCCCAGTAACTCTATTAAGGATATGGTTAAGGATGCCTTTGTCAAAAAAGCCTCCGATATTCATATTCGAGTTGGACATACTACCCGATATAGGATTCAGGGGGAAATGGTAAGAATCAAAGATCAAGTCAAAGTCACCCCAGAAATATTTGAGCAGTATCTCAGTGAGATTCTTACCCCCCACCAAAGGCAACAATTTGCCGAAATGAAAGAACTAGATACAGCTATTTTTTATCCTGGTATAGTCCGGTGTCGCGTTAACTGCTTTGACTCTCTGACCGGGGGAGCCATGGTACTGCGACTAATTAACTTAAAAATTCCTAGTATTGATGAATTGAGATTACCAGAAGTTCTCAAAAACATTATTAGCTATCCCCAGGGGTTAATTTTAGTCACAGGTCCAACGGGTTCTGGTAAATCCACCACCCTCGCTGCCATGTTACGTTATCTCAATGAAACCGCTCGCAAGCACATTGTCACCATTGAAGACCCCATTGAATTTGTCCATGCTTCCCGACAATGCTTAATCTCTCAAAGGGAAGTCGGATTACATACCCTAGAATTTCATCATGCCCTCCGTGCTGTTTTGCGGGAAGACCCAGATGTGATTCTGATTGGGGAAATGCGCGATCGCACCACAGTTAATACTACCCTCCAAGCATCCCAAACCGGTCACCTAGTCCTGGGAACCCTCCACACTCGCAACGCCATCAACTCAGTCAACCGACTCTTAAACCTCTACAACGTAGACGAACAGCCAGCCGTCAGGATTCAGATCTGTGATTCCCTAGTCGCCATAATTGCTCAATTATTAATTCCCACAGTCGATAACAAAAGGACGGCAGTTCACGATATCCTAGTTAATACCCCCGCCATGAAAGACTATCTGCTTAAAGGGGACGAGGAAAGTGCAACTCACCTCATGGAAAATGACACCTATGAAGGAATGCAACTCATTAACCAGGCTATTTTCGAGCAAGTCACCCTAGGACGCATTACCATGGAAGAAGCCGAAAAATCCTCCCCCGATTCTGCCGATTTAGATCGCCGGTTCCGTATGGCTGGCCTTGACTCCTCTGGGGTAGCCCGGGAATTCCGTCAGGGAAAAAGTTTGTTTTAACCATCAAACAGTTTAAGGTAATCTCTGGTAAAACTTCAAGATAACTATAATCTATTGTGATTGCTATATATCCAGGCAGTTTTGACCCAGTTACCTTTGGACATATTGATATAATTGAGCGAGGTTCCCATCTGTTTGAATGGGTGATTGTCGCCGTCCTACGCAACCCCAGCAAGACTCCTCTGTTTACAGTCGAACAACGCCTGATTCAAATTCGGCAATCTATCTCCCATTTGGATAATGTCGAGGTTGCCAGTTTTGAGGGTCTCACCGTAGACTATGCCAAACAGAGAAAGGCACAGGTCCTATTGCGAGGCTTGCGGGTTCTGTCCGATTTTGAGATGGAACTGCAAATGGCTCACACTAATAAAACCCTGTCTGATACAATCGAGACAGTTTTCTTGGCAACCTCCAACGAATATAGCTTTTTATCAAGCAGTGTCGTTAAGGAGATCGCCAAGTTTGGCGGTTCAGTCGATCATCTTGTTCCCAACCACGTCGCTATAGATATTAATAGATGTTACGCCAGGAATTAACCCCCAGAATTGAATCTAATCCTAACGGACTTGTCACTAACGGCGAACCGACTCCTAGCGCTTCGCCTGGTATAGATATTCAGCGGGAACTTAACCGACTCGAAGAAATGATTCTTGACAGTCCTCGCATTCCCCTGACTCGACGCACTCTTGTGGACGAGGAACAGTTGCTCGATCAACTGGATCTGATCCGCTTAAACCTTCCGAGTGCTTTTCAGGAAGCTGATATTATTGTTCGTCATAAAGATGAAATTCTCCAGGAAGCTGAAGAATATGCAGCCTCTATCCTACAGAATGCTGAACAAAGAGCTACTCAACTTTTTAATGAAACTGGTATTGTTCAACGAGCGACCGAAGAAGCCGATCGCCTTAGACAACAAGTCCAGATAGAGTGTGAAGCCTTACAGCAACAAACTCTCGCCGAAGTTGAACAAATTCGCTATCAGGCTCAACAGGAACTTGATGCTATGCGAAATCGGATCTTAACTGAGTGTAATGATATCCAAACCGGAGCCGACGAGTACGCTGATCATGTCCTAGCTAAAATTGAGCATGAACTGAGCGACATGGTAAGGATTATCCGCAATGGTCGCGAACAGTTGCAAATTAACGAGTCTCAACGTCCCCCTCTTTACTAATGAAAAACCTTAAAGAGGCAACAACTCACACGAAAATAGCCCCTAACCCCAGAGACAAGCTACACCTTACATGAGGCCTCACTTGTCTCTACACTCTTCTTTCCGCTTCCCTACTCCTCCCCTCATTAGCTGCTTTTTTTCAACAGAGACAGTTGATAATGTGGCATAAACCATTTTACCAACATCTGAACATCAAGCCAAACTGAACCTATCTGACAGAGGCTTTCAATCGATGATTTCAGAAAAGTTTCGTCGCCAATTACGACAGGAAGCTCGACTATGGAAAGCAGAAGGCTTGGTTGATGATGAACTTTATCAACAATTAGCCGATCGCTATCAGTTTAATAGCCTCGAAACCGCCGCCAGTAATCGGTTTGTGATCATTCTCATCCTAGGTGGTGGTATCCTCTTGGGATTAGGCGTGATTACCTTTGTCGCAGCTAACTGGCAACAATGGCCCCGATCTATGCGGGTTTTGTTGCTCCTATCAGTCCTCATGGGATTTAATGCAGGCGGGTTTTACCTTTGGCAACATCCCACATCAGAATCTAAACAACGCCTTGGACAGGGACTCCTAATGGCTGGCGCATTGTCTTTGGGAGCAAATATAGCACTGCTGGCCCAGATGTTTCATATAGGCGGTTCCCCATACGGATTATATGTCGTTTGGGGGCTAGGTGTGCTGATTATGGCTTATAGCTTAAAATTGCGCTCTCTATCGGTTTTAGCCATAATTCTGTTGGGCTTAGGATACTTTCAGGGCATCGGTATAGCCCTATCAGCCAGGAATTTATCGGCCATTGATATTTTGCTCCAATATATGCCGATCGCATCTGCTATTTTATTTCTACCCCTAGCCTATTGGTGTCAATCCCGTGTCGTTTTTTTCATGACCCTGCTGGCGATCGCTATCCCATTATTAGTCATTACCGAAAGATTGATTTCCTACGACTCCATAACCAGAATTTGGGTTGCTATCAGCTTAATTTTAATCCCCACTTGGTTATGGTCTTATCGAGATAGTCAATGGCCCCATGTCCATGGTCAGCCTTTTCAAGCGATCGCTCATAGTTTAGCCATTTTTTACTTAGGAGTTTTATGCTTCATATTTTCATTTTTCGACGTTTGGAACAACTTTGATTTCTGGACTTATCGAGATACTCCAGAAAACCCCAATATAATGCTAATTAATATCCTGGCTTTTGTCGTCATATCACTCTGGCAATGGTTCCAGATAATTAAGCCTCATGGTAGCCAAAGATATTGGGGTGTAAATGCCTATACCACCGCCATTAGTGCCATGATTATCATCACTGGTCTAGTCACTTTTTGGCATATATCAATAGCGCAAATTTCCACCATAGCCACCTTAATTTTCAATCTACAAATGTTTCTATTGGGGGCGGTCACAGTTCGCTTAGGACTCCTCAAAGGGAATCGGAGTGCCTTTTGGTACGGTATGGTACTATTAGTCCTCCAAATTATCAGCCGAATGTTTGAATACGAAACAGAATTACTCCTGAAAGCCTTAGTTTTAGTCCTGTGTGGAATTGCTGTAATTATCGCCGGTTTATGGTTTGAAAAAAAATTATCCCGTTCAAATTTACCTAATTCCAGATCCTAATTTTACATCAAATCTCTAATAGTCAGGTAACAGTTATGGTTAACACTAACAAAATCCCATCCGCCCAACCCTCAGTTATCGTTCCGGCTTCCGTAAATAGCCGTCAACCTCGCTTACCCCTATGGCGATTTCTGGCTCCCCTATTGTGTCAGGTAGCATTGGTAACGTCAATTCCGGCTCAGGCTTTTTACACATATATTACTGGAACAACTGTAGTTTTGCAAACAGCTCCCGTTGACCCCTATGATTTCTTGCGAGGGTATTATCAAATTCTCAGTTATGAAATTTCTCAACCTAGTACCCTCCGAGACCTCTCCGGTTCCGGTATCAATTTGGAGAGGAATTATATCCTCGATGGTGATACCGTTTATGTAATCCTAGAAAAACCCCAAGAACAACCAGAAGGCGATCGCCCCCTTCCTTGGCGACCCGTAGCAGTTAGCCACCAGCGTCCTGATAATTTACCCCAAAATCAGATCGCCATTCGAGGTACAGGTGATGGCTGGGGTGTAAAATATGGTCTGGAAACCTACTATATGCCCGAAAATCAGCGCTTAGAGGTTAACGAGAACATTAACCGCGCTCAAAGTCGGGATCCTGAGTCTTTTGTGGTTGAAGTCAAAGTAGACTCCCGGGGAAATGCAATTCCCCTGCGTTTGTGGGTGAGCGATCGCAGCTATCAATTTTAACCCGGATGAATAGTGCCATCTGGTAAAATAGCTCCAGCCAAATTAGCCCCGGTTAGTTTCACCATTAAGCGATCGCTATATCCCACTTTCGCCCCCGTTAAATTAGCCCCTCGCAAATCAGCACCACTTAAATCAGCACCAATTAGGTTAGCCTCCTGAAGGTTAGCGTAACTCAGATTCGCCTGCAAAAAATTAGCCCTGAATAAATTAGCCCGATGTAAACAAGCCCCACTCAAGTTAACTTTATGTAAAAAACAATCAGTCAGATCAGCATAACTGAGATCTGCCCCACTCAAATTCCGCCCCGACAAATCTCTTTCCTTCAGGTTCGCCCCACGAAAATCAGCGTTAGTCAAATCAGAATAGGATGGACGCTGATAAGCTGGTGATGACTGATACTCCTGTTTGGGGGGACGGTGGGGGGGAGTGGCGGCGCGGTAGGTATAATATGAATTCGTGTTGTGGCTGGTCTGGGTCTGACGTTTAGCCCCAGCATACTCAGGTCTGGGGGTCGCTTTCGGTGTTTTCGTTTTATTAGACCTCAACAGCGATCGCAACTTATCGCGCGCCTGGTTAATTTCCTTCAGTTTATCTTCGGCTAACTGTCGCAGCCGTTGGTTATCTTCTGGAATGCGATCGGGATGCCAGATAAATGCTAAATCTTTATAAGCCCTATCCACAACCTCCAGGGAAGCACCGGGTTGCAATTCAAGGACCCTATAACAGTGGTTCAACTCACTTGGTGTCATGGTCAAGGTTTACCCCCCCCTAGAAGGTCGTACCCTAGAAATGGGCGATCGCCATTTCCGGCTTAAATTATTCTAGCTCATGCGATCGCCTAACAGATATTGAGGAAAGTTGAAGGTTTTTGAGTCCCCAAACACAAATCACCCATTTATTCTGGCGATTGGGATGAAGCCTGTTTTTTTCCTTGCAGATTCCTAAACCACCGCGATCGCTTCATATTTTGAAACACCATTGTTAACCCCGTTATCAGCATCCACAGTAAACCTAAGCCATTTAATAGCACATACACCGGCTCTAAGGTTTGCCCTAAATATTCCCCTTCATGAATCACCATTAAAAAATGTACTTGGTCTCTTGATAACCCAAACCAACTTTTCCCCAATCGGTAAGCTACCCCCGTAAATACTGTGATAAATAGCGGTAGCATCACAATCGGAGCCATCGTGCTATGCAGTTTCCTAAAGTTCCCCAGATTCACAATATTGATAACCCACTCCCTATTAATAATCTATACTAAGCCCCATTCGGCATTATTTACCCACAGATACGCACCTATCAGCCTGTTCAGAAATCATCATCTGATCACCTCTCAGAGTCCCTCTCCCTCTCTGGGAAAGGGATTTAGGGTGAGGGCAATGTATTAAGCCACTGGTGAACAAGCTGTAATGTTACCACCATATTTCTCTCCCACACTCATATACACATAATGTCGATTTTGTCAATACTCTGGTTTTCCTCTCTGGCAAGGGCTGTAATAATTAACCGTTCACAGTTCCCATGAATATGTCAAACTGTTGTGGTCTAAGATTTGATCAAAAGAACTATGCCCACTCTCGGTGTAAATATTGACCACATTGCCACAATTAGACAAGCCCGCCGGACAGTGGAACCCGACCCAGTAGCAGCGGCTGCGATCGCAGAACTAGCCGGAGCCGACGGGATTACAGTACACTTGCGCGAAGATCGCCGTCATATCCAAGATAGAGATGTGCGACTGTTACGGGAAACCGTGAGAACTCACCTAAACCTGGAAATGGCTGCCACAGACGAAATGGTAGCGATCGCCCTAGATATTAAACCCGACTACATAACCCTAGTACCCGAACGCCGGGAAGAAGTCACCACCGAAGGAGGATTAGATATCCTGGGTCAACTACAGCGGATGTCAGAAGTAGTCAGCACCCTGCAAGATGCAGGAATCCCCGTAAGTTTATTTATCGATCCTAACCCCGCCCAAATCGAAGCCTCAGCCACAGTTAAAGCCCAATTTATCGAACTACATACAGGTTGTTACTGCGAAGCCAAGGGAGTCCAACAGCAAAAGGAACTCGATATTTTAGCCCAAGGATGTAAATTAGCCCTAGAAGCCGGACTGCGAGTTAATGCCGGTCACGGCTTAACTTATTGGAATGTGCAACCTGTAGCCAGGCTAGAAGGTATGGAAGAACTCAACATTGGTCATACAATAATAAGTCGGGCAGTTCTTGTCGGTTTAGATAAAGCCGTGCGGGAAATGAAACACGCTATCCTGAGTTAACCGGGAAGTTAGAACCAGCCCAGTTGTTCTGTAGTTAATTGTAGGTAACCCAAAAATGCCAACTTATCATTACGTCCTAGCTAGTCAAGACTTTGTGATCGAGGAACCTATTGAGGAAGTCCTCAAAGAACGTCGGCGCAATTATCAAGAACAGAAAAAAGAGATCGATTTTTGGTTAGTCATTGAGCCAGGATTTTTAGAAGCGCCCGAAATGGCCGAAGTGAAAGCTAAATGCCCTAAACCAGCGGCGGCGTTGGTTTCTACCAACCCTCAGTTTATTACTTGGCTGAAATTGCGACTTGAGCACGTGATTACCGGACAATTTGAAGCGCCTTCAGCTACTATCCCTGATGCGATCGCATCTCTGGCTACTGCTGGCTACAAATCCTGATTATCGGTGTCGCTCCATATACTACTATTTCAGGCTGTACGGGCGGGTTCTCAGATAATCTGGTGAAAATACCGATTGACCAAAGAACTCGCCCCTAGGCTCAGAAAATTGCAATTCGGGTACAATAGCTGCAAAATCGATCGCAAAAGTTGTTAAAACTATGGTTAAAGTTAGGTTGAGGCGATGGTTAACTAGGATTAGTTCTGTAGGGGTGGTTCTGCTTACCATAGGTTTCAGTGCTAAACCCAGCTTTGGTCAAGCCTCCTGTGTTCCCCCTCGACCAGGTGAGTATTTGCTATTAATCATTAGCAACACCTCCGAGACACAAGCACTAGCCCGTCAAGTCCTACCTAGTAATATAGAAAGCCAGGTGTGTCGCTATCTCAATGATATTGTCACCAGAGTTGGCGGTTTTGATGACGTGCTAATTGCCGAAGACTGGGCGGCTTATTTCAAGGAAACAGCCGGTTTATCCACCCATGTAGTTAAATCTGATGTACCTAGTCAACGACCCGAACCACGTCCCCCTGTCGGTCCTTCTGGTCCTAGCAGTGATTTGGGTAGTCAACCCCTAGGCATGGGTTATGCGATCATGGTAGACTATTTCAATCAGCCAGAAATTGCGGCTAGACTTGAGGCAACTATGGGGAGAAGAATTCCCATAGTTTCCTATAATCGGCGTTTCTATTTACTGGTAGAACRTACCGCCGAGCCTAATAGTGCCATGGAAGTTTTCCGCCGCCTTAATGATCAGGGATTTTGGTCAATCATGGTGGATAGCAGTCGGGTTAAAATCGAGCGACCTAACTTAGCTATTGGAGATTAAAGCACTCCCATAGGTAAGCCAGTTAATAGGTAAGTTCTGCTAAAGCTGCGATCGCTATTCCCAAACTCAAGCCAACAATCACCTGAAAAGGGGTATGTCCGAGTAATTCCTTGAGGCGGTCCTCATTAAATTGGGGATGCTCTTGGAATAACTCGTCCATAATCTGATTAAGAATGCGGGCTTGTTTACCTGCCGCCTGGCGGACACCCGCCGCATCATACATAACAATAATAGCAAATACCACAGCGATCGCAAACTCCGGGCTACCCCACCCGATCACCTGACCGACGCTGGCGGCTAAAGCACCCACAAAGGCTGAGTGAGAACTAGGCATTCCCCCAGTAGTTACCAGAACCCGCAGATTAATTTTTCCATGCTGTATCAATTCGATCGCCAGTTTAGAGGCTTGGGCGAACAGACAAGCAAACAGTGCCACTAACAGCACCCGGTTGTCCAATATGTGACCAAATTCTTGCATGGGGTTGAACACCTCGCTTTAACAGTTAGTGACTGCGATAGGTAATAAAATCAGCGATCGCCGCCAGAGCTTTCCCACCGTATCCAAAAGCCGCTAATTCAGCCTTAGCTTCCTCCACCAGTTGTTCAGCTTTCGCCCGTGACTTTTCCAAGCCCCACAAACTAGGATAGGTAGCCTTTTGAGCTTCCAGATCCTTACCTGCGGTTTTACCCAACTGCTCAGAGGGTGCGGTAATATCGAGAATATCATCCACAATTTGAAACGCCAAGCCAATATTTTTAGCATAGCGAGACAGTCTTTCGAGGTCAGTTTCATTAGCACCCGCCAAAATCGCACCACAGACCACACAGGCTTCTAATAAAGCCCCCGTCTTGTGGGTGTGGATAAAAGTTAGAGTTTCCTCAGATACATTTGATAAACCCTCCGATGCTATATCTACCACCTGACCTCCCACTAATCCAGTCGCCCCCACCGCACGACCCAGGCGACCGATTACCTGTAGGACTCTTTCCGGGGGTACACCTTGAGTTTGGGTAGCCACGAACTCAAAAGCATAACTGAGCAATCCATCTCCCGCTAAAATAGCAATATCATCGCCATAGACCTTATGGTTAGTCAATTTCCCACGCCGATAATCATCATTATCCATTGCTGGTAGATCATCGTGAATTAAAGACATCGTATGAATCATCTCTAAGGCGCAGGCTGTCGGCATTGCCATTTCCACTGTACCCCCAAGCAGTTCACAGGTAGCCAAACATAAAGTAGGTCGCAGCCGTTTTCCCCCAGCCATAAGGGAATAGCGCATCGACTCATAAATTTTTTCGGGGTAGGTGACAGTAATAGCAGCATCTAGGGCTGCTTCCACTAATTCCTTTTTTTGGCTAAGATAAGTCGATAGGTCAAATGGTGTATCTGACCCGGATAAATCCATGTTTTCTGTGACTACCATACCGTCGGTGTTGATATCTGTCATAATTAGGGGCAAACCCCACAGCCCAACCAGCCAAAGTCTGATAGCGGTTTATAGGGACAAGTAGGGTAGTAATGGGTGAACATCAGTTTTTATTGTACGGGTCTTTTGACACCATGCGCGATCGCGAATCCCGTTAATCAGATCATCGAGTCGATCAGATGCGTTTCTGATAACTGTCCACCGTATTCTGTAATAGCATAGCCACAGTCATCGGACCGATACCACCCGGTACAGGGGTAATATATCCCGCTATGGGTTCAGCCGCCTGGAAGTCTACATCTCCTACTAACCGCGATTTTCCGTTAGCATCTTCTAAGCGGTTAATTCCCACATCGATAACTACTGCCCCCGGTTTGATATAATTGGCTTTGACCATCTCAGGACGACCTACCGCCGCTATCAGAATATCAGCTTCCGATGCGATCGCTTCTAGGTTTTCCGTCCGGGAATGGGCAACAGTTACCGTACAATTAGCCTCTAGTAACATCAAAGCCATGGGTTTTCCCACTAAAATACTCCGTCCTAGCACTACCGCTCGTTTTCCCGCTAATGGGATTTGATATTCTTCTAATAGACGCATTACCCCCGCTGGAGTACAACTGCGTAACCCCTTTTCCCCTCTTGCTAATCTCCCTAAGTTCATCGGGTGCAACCCGTCCGCGTCCTTGTGCGGTGCTATCTCATACAGCAAACTTACAGCGTCTAAGTGGTCTGGTAAAGGCAATTGTACTAGAATACCATCAACCCGATCATCTTCGTTTAAATTGGCGATCGCTTCTGTAAGTTCTTCCTGGCTCGTATCAGCCGGGAAATGTTGACCAAACGATGCTATTCCTACCCGTTCACAGGATTTCTCTTTGTTGCGGACATAGACGGCGCTGGCGGGGTTATCTCCTACCATTAACACTGCTAAACCTGGAGGTCGTCCCCCTTGTGGTTTGCGGGACTTAATTATTTCCCTCAATTGCCATTGAATTTTTTGGGCTGTTGTCTTACCGTCTAATAAATTAGCCATCACAATATATCCACCAACTCAAAGCCTGTATATTTTCCCAGAAATCTGTCCCCATTTTTAGATAGTATGCCTAGATTTGCGATTCTCCTACCCCCACGCTTTGCTCACCACTTCCATATTCTCTTGATTCTACTATCGCTAACACCAGGGATCATCGGCTGTCGCCAAATTATTGAGTCTACCACTCAATTTACTCGCCAAACTACTAACATTGAGGCGATCGCACAACAGCGCCAAGTTGGCGCTAAAGTCTACACAGAGGGAACTGTAGCTAACCTCGCTCCCTTTGTCGGCGCTGGTGCATATCAGCTTCAAGACTCTACAGGGACTATCTGGGTTTTTACTACCCAACCTCTACCTTCTATCGGTCAACAAATGTTCATCCGGGGTCAGGTTAACTATGAACAAATTACTGTCGAAGGAGCCCCCGGTTTAGATATTGGTGATTTCTATATTCAAGAATTGGAAAGAATCACTGATCACGGATAATCGACAATCACACTCCCCCGACCCAGAGGAGTTGGTAAATTATGTTAAGTTTTGTAACAAAAAGTTAAGAATTGTTGCAAAAACGACCTGTTTTGGGGAGGGGGTAGCTTTTTGGGCGAGCTTGTGATATCATTTTAAATAATGGAAATATATGCCTTTTTTTTGTTATTGCCAATATTCCCATTATGAACAATATGTTATCAACAGTAGCATAAATTCCCGGAAGTTGTCAACCCCTCGGCGCGTTTCTGGGGGGACATTTTTTTAAAATTGACTAAAAAATCAACTTAATAGATAGAGAGATGGGGGGTGATAACCCCCCGTTAAAGATAGGTTATAGGTTAACGGGGGAATTAAGTTAAGGAACAACCAAGACAGGACAGGGAGAGAGATTAATCACACGGTTAGTGATACTGTCAGCAACACCTTCTTCTGTGAGTCCAGTGCCGCGACTACCCATCACAATCAGATCAGCATCAATCTCATCAGCCACATCACAGATAGTGAAAGCAGGTTTACCTTCACGTTCAATGAGTTTAGCATCAATCCCCAGCTCAGAGAAAATACCATGAGCCTCCTGTAAAAGTTGGCTCACCGTATCAGGGGAAGTCATCGGTTCAGAATGGGGAGGCTCCCCGTCTGGTTCTTTTGGTTCAACAACAGCGAGAAGATAGAGGTTAGACTGATAGGTTTGGACAATATTAATCACCCTTTCAGCCGCCTCGCGGGCTTCTCGACTTTGATCTATAGCAAATAAAACGGTCTTAAACATATCTCGCATCTCCAAGACGCGGACTTAGGTAGAATGTTTACGGTGAACGATTTGATGGCAGGTGGGCCACCTGGTTGGTAACAGCCTAGGGGCCATTAACCAATAACCCTCACCGTTCCCATTTAATTTCGATTAAAGCAGAATAAACGATCAAAGAGGTTAATCCTGTGGCTAAAAAAACTGTAGCAAATTTGTCAGCATCAGAACTATCTGGTAAGAAAGTGCTGGTGCGTGCTGACTTTAACGTACCCCTTGATAACGGCTCTATCAGTGATGATACCAGGATTCGGGCAGCTCTGCCTACCATTCAAGATCTGACCTCTAAAGGAGCCAAAGTGATTCTGACCAGTCACTTTGGCCGTCCCAAAGGTCAAGTAGTTGAATCAATGCGCTTAACCCCTGTGGCGGCGCGTTTGTCGGAACTTTTGGGCAAAACCGTTAATAAATGTGAAGATTGCATTGGGGAAGAAGTCGCCCTAGCAGTGGGGGCCATGAATGATGGTGATGTACTTTTACTGGAAAATGTCCGCTTCCATGCCGCTGAGGAGAAAAATGATCCTGAATTTGCCAAGCAGTTGGCTTCCGTAGCGGATCTGTATGTAAATGATGCCTTTGGTACTGCACACCGCGCCCATGCTTCCACTGAAGGTGTGACTCAATATCTGAGCCCCTGTGTGGCGGGTTATTTGATTGAGAAGGAATTGCAGTTCCTACAAGGGGCCATTGAAAGCCCTCAACGTCCCCTAGCTGCCATTATTGGTGGTTCTAAGGTCTCTAGCAAAATTGGTGTCATTGAAACGTTACTTGACAAATGCGATAAGTTGTTGTTGGGTGGCGGCATGATTTTCACGTTCTATAAAGCCAGGGGTCTGAGTGTGGGTAATTCCCTGGTGGAAGAAGATAAGCTGGAGTTGGCTAAGTCCCTGGAAGCGAAGGCGAAAGAAAAAGGGGTAACTATGTTGTTACCTACAGATGTGGTTCTCGCTGATAAGTTTGCAGCCGATGCTGATTCTCAAACTGTTAGCGTTGAAGCAATTCCTGATGGTTGGATGGGATTGGATATTGGCCCTGATTCTGTTAAGGTGTTCCAAGAAGCCTTGGGAGACTGCAAAACTGTCCTCTGGAATGGTCCGATGGGAGTTTTTGAGTTTGAGAAGTTTGCGGCGGGTACTCGGGCGATCGCTCAAACTTTGGCAGAACTCACTAGCACAGGTACAACTACAATTATCGGTGGCGGCGACTCGGTGGCGGCTGTGGAACAACTGAATTTGGGTGAGAAGATGAGCCACATTTCTACAGGTGGTGGGGCTAGTCTGGAACTCCTCGAAGGTAAGCAACTCCCTGGTATTGTGGCTTTAGATGATGCCTAATTGCCGTTGGTAAAACGATTTTGGGGTAAGTCGATTAAGTGCGATCGCTTACCCCAACAGAATCGGCGACTATACTAAAGATATCCCTAATCTTAAACGAGGTGGGAAGTCGGTCTTAGGATACTGAGGCTAATTTCTTTGAGTGTGGGGGAGAAGCAACGAAGGGGATTAAAATGCTTCAGTTCCATAACATCCTCAGATCTAAACTGGCACGCTACCTAATTATCAATATGGTTGCGCTTCTGGTTTATCTGGGGTTAATCTGGATAACCATTGAGACTTTAATGCTCAATGCCATGGAAGCCATTTTCTGGCCGGCAGCGGGATGGTCTTTAGTGGTTTTAATTTGGTGGGGGGGTAAATGTTGGCCGGGAATTATCCTCGGTGCTTTGTTTTCTAACTATTGGCTGACCGGCCACTCCGGTTATCTGGGATTAATTTGGACTCTGGGAACCCTCCTAGAAGCTGGTGCGGGTTGGTTGATGTTAAAAAGGATCGGTTTCTCTCCGGCTTTAGCGCGCCTCAAGGATGTACTGGGACTAGCTATTCTAGCTGGAGCCCTCTCGAGTCTGATTAATTCTACTATTACTCCGATCGCATTATTAATCGCTGGAGAAATCAAATCCGATACATTCGCTGATATTTGGGTAACATGGTGGCTGGGAGATACCATTGGCGTTCTGCTATTAGCCCCGGTACTTCTGACTTGGGCTAATCGATTTAATATTAAATATCAACAGACCAGAGACTTGCAGGGGTCAACCGGGAATCATTGGAGTTGGCTATTACCTGAAAGCTATGAGATTCTCAAAAACCCCAAACAACAGCTATGGCTGCCTAAATTATTCAGCTATCTGGAAATAGGAAGCTGGTTGGTACTATTTTCGGCTTTGAATTGGTTTGTATTCTGTTCGAGAACCCGCGTTCTCACTATTCACTACCCCCTAGAGTACCTGCCATTTCCACTGCTAGTCTGGGCTTCCCTACGTTTTGGTCAGCGAGGAACTGCGATCGCTCACTTATTAACAGCAACATTTGCCGTCTGGGGTGTCCTACGGGGTAGTGGCCCTTTTATGGACAACCTCAACGAAAATCCCCAGGTCTTTTCTCTACAAGCCTTTATTTTAGTGATGACTATCACGGGTTTATTTTTAGCTGGTGCGGTGGAAGAACGACAAACAGTAGAAGCATCTCTACGTTCGGGGGAAGCTAGTTTGGCTACCGCTCAACGTATTGCTAAGTTAGGACACTGGGAATTAGATATCCGACGACTAAACTGTTCTTGGTCTGATCAGCTTTACCGCATTTTTGGCGTTAACCCTGACCAGGTGACTCCCAGCATTGATAGTTTTATGCAATATATCCATCCTCTCGATCGCCTCCGGGTGGAAACTGCTATTTCTCAAGCTATCTCAGAGCAAATTCCCTATTCTATAGATTATCGGATTGCACGCCCTGACGGTCAAGAACGATTTGTGGTTGAACAGGCGATCGTTACCACCACCCATATTACTAGCACTGTTCAGGATATCACTGAGCGCAAACGCGCTGAAATTGCTTTAAGAGCTAGTGAGGAAAGGTTTTCCCGGGTGTTTAAAGCTAGTCCCATTGGCATTAGTATTACTACTGCTCAAGAAGGGCGATTTGTGGATGTCAATGATAGTTTTCTTCGGCAATTGGGATGGAGTCGGGAACAGGTCATTGACCGCACTTTCGAGGATTTGCAAATGTGGGATCCTGACCAGATTAACCCCATCTTTAAAAGACTTACTAATGGCGATCGCCTCAGTAATTTAACCGTGGAAGTCCGCCATAAATCAGGCGCAATTCGAGATTGGTTAATCGCCATTGAACCTATCCAATTAGAAAATACCCCCTGTTTGCTTACCCTGGCTAGTGATATCACGGAACATAAACAGGCTGAGGAACTCCGTAGAGCTAAAGAAGCTGCCGAACAGGCTAACCAAGCTAAAAGCCTATTTTTAGCTAATATGAGTCATGAACTTCGCACTCCCCTAAATGCTATTCTCGGTTACAGTGAATTACTACAAGAAGACGCTCAAGATATCGGTCAGGATGACTTTGTGGCTGACTTGAAAAATATCCACGTTGCGGGTCAACATCTCCTCACCTTAATTAGTGATATTATCGATTTTTCTAAGATTGAAGCTGGCCGCATGAATTTTCACCTAGAAAAATTTCAAATTAATACCTTGCTTTGGGAAGTGGAAACCACTATAGCACCCTTGGCTGAAAAAAATCATAATCAATTGACCCTAGAGGTTGCTCCCGGTCTGGACTTGATGTATACTGATGTAACTAAAGTCAGACAGTCCCTACTTAATTTGTTAAGTAATGCCTGCAAATTCACCGAACAAGGACAGGTAATTTTACGAGTATGGCAACAGTTAATTCCCGCTACAGATTTACCCGATTTGCCCATTTATCACTCCCCGGAATCTCCCTCAGAAACTCTCTCAGAAATCTCCTTTATCTTTTGGCAAGTTCAGGATACCGGAATTGGCATGAATGAGCGACAAATAGGCACGGTTTTTAGTCCCTTTACCCAAGCTGATGAAAGTACAACCCGTAAATATGGCGGCATGGGTTTGGGACTTTCTATAACTCATAAATTATGTCAGATGATGGGTGGTGATCTCTGGGTTGAAAGTCAGTTAAACCAGGGGTCAACTTTGACCATGCGATTACCTCAATATATGTATCAGGGAAAAGAGGCAACTTGAACCTTTCACTTAACTATTAATCTACTATTAACCAATCATGACAATTCAATGGTATCCCGGTCATATTGCTAAAGCTGAACGTACCCTCACAGAACAACTTAAACGAGTTGATGTGGTCCTAGAAGTTCGGGACGCTCGCATTCCCTTGGCGACTCACCACCCTAAAGTATCTCAATGGGTATCCCAAAAACCACGATTATTGATTATTAATCGCCAAGATATGATTCCTCCCCATATACAACAACAATGGCAACAGTGGTTTGAGGAACATCAGGAAATCCCCTATTTTACTAATGCTCAACAGGGAGATGGCGTTGATGCAGTAGTACGCGCTACTAAACAAGCCGGAGAACAGTTGAATCAAAAACGTCAGCAGCGGGGAATGTTACCCCGACCTGTCCGGGCTGGGGTGATTGGATTTCCTAATGTCGGTAAGTCGGCTTTGATTAATCGACTTTTGGGGCGACGAGTGGTAGAAAGTGCTAGACGGGCAGGGGTGACACGCAAGTTACAGTGGGTCAGGATTTCTAAGCAAATTGAATTGTTGGATGCGCCAGGGGTTATTCCTAGCCGCATTGAAAATCAACAGGATGCTCTCAAGTTGGCGATTTGTGAGGATATTGGTGAGGCGGGTTATGATAACCAACGGGTGGCGGCGGGTATGGTCGATTTGTTTCAACATCTCCAAATTCACGATAAATTGACCGATCGCTATTCTCTCGCGATCGCTTCGGAAACTGGAGAGTCTTATCTACAAGCCTTGGCTGATCAACGCTTTCAAGGAGATTTGGAACGCACCGCACGACAGCTACTCAATGATTTTCGCAAGGGCTTATTAGGGGCGATCGCTTTGGAAATTCCACCATCTTGATTTTACTCGGTTTGACTGCCAATACCATAAATATCCGTTTTTGTCAAGTCGCCGATTTTCGATCACCCCGAATTTCCCCAAAACTCGTGCATCGCTAAACTTGAAATTCCCTCGGCGATCGCCCAAGACTCACCATATAATCGGCTTTTTAAGCCGTATTTTGCTCGGTTCACAGAAACCCCAGTGGATTTTTATTTACATAAATCTACCACAACCCCCATTCTGTCGTCAATTATTTGATAATATTTAGCAATAAAAATGTCATAAATATTTACAATCTTTTAAATATTAAAACTATTGGCGAATTTTAAATTAGTAAAACTTATCGTTGCCCGGCTTTTTCGGGAAGGGGGGTTGACAATTTGGGGAAACCTCGGATATAATTTTATTACAATGGAAATCTATTTTCAAAAAAAATATACACAAATATTTATATTATGTTATATATGACCTAGAATATCAGAAAATAGAGGATAATGTCAACCCCTTTTGAATAGAAAAATCGGGTTATTATGGATGATAGTGTATGATGAGTACAATTTGCCCAAGTCGATAATTTGAGTGTGGTGTGATGAAACCGATTTACATTTTAGGTGCGGGTCCAGCGGGGTTAGCTGCGGCTTATACTCTCACCCGTCAGGGAATTCCTGTAGTAGTAGTAGAAAGAGATAAGCGCGTGGGGGGACTAGCGAAAAGTATCGAGTATAAAGGGTTTATTCTCGATTTCGGACCCCATCGATTTTTCACCAAATTATCGCCTGTGGTGAAACTCTGGAATCAAGTATTAGAAAAAGACCAGGTAACAGTTAATCGACTTACCCGCATTTATTACGGGGGAAAATACTTTAGTTATCCTCTCCAAGCCAAACAGGTGCTTTCGGCGTTGGGGTTATTGGAGACAGTTAAAATACTTTCGTCTTATGTGAAAGTGCGTTTATTTCCCAAACCTCAGCCAGAGAATTTTTCTGAGTGGGTGATTGGTAAATTTGGGCGACGGCTGTTTGAGATTTTCTTTGAGAGTTACACCGAGAAACTTTGGGGAATTCCTTGTACAGAAATTAGCGCCGACTGGGCGGCACAAAGAATTAAGGGTTTGTCCTTATATAAAGCCGTGGTTAATGCCTTATTAGGAAATGATGGTAAAGTCAAAACCTTGATTGACCAATTCCAATTTCCTCGGTTGGGGTCTGGTCAACTTTATGATAAAATAGCCGATTATTTAAATCAGCATCAGCAGCCTTTATTACTGAATACCGAAGTGATTGAGGTACATCATAATGATGGTCAGGCTACCCATGTGACTGTCCGCAACCGTGAGACTAAAGAAGTGCAAACTTTTAGCTGTGGGGGGGTGATTTCTTCTATTCCCTTAACTTTATTAGTGGAAGAGTTGAAAACAGCACCGCCTCCGCCAGTAATAGAATCAGCGCGATCGCTTAAATTTCGGAATACTATTTTAGTCTATTTAATTATTGATGATGGTCATTTATTCCCCGATAACTGGCTATATATTAACGACCCCAGGGTCAAATTAGGAAGGGTGACAAATTTTGCCAATTGGTCGCCCGAAATGTTACCCAATAATTATCAAACTCCCCTCTGTTGTGAGTATTGGTGCAATTTTGATGATCAGTTATGGAATTGTCCAGAAGAAGACCTGCTACACATGGCGCAAGCCGACCTGATAAAAATTGGATTACTCCAAAAGCAGCAGGTTTCTGGGGGGTTTGTTGTCCGTTTACCTCGGACTTATCCGATATATGCCGGAAATTATAAAGCCTCTTTAGCAACCCTTGAGGAGTATTTTAAAGGTTTCCAGAATTTGCAGTTGGTGGGTCGATATGGTGCATTTAAGTATAATAACCAAGACCATAGCTTATTGATGGGAATTTTGGCGGCGGAAAATGTAATCACCCCCGGAAAACATAATCTCTGGAATGTCAATAGTGATAGTGAATATGTCGAAGAAGCCGAAGCCGACACCCCCACCACAGTGGCGGCGGTTTCCCGAAAGTCTCGCCGTCGTCAGGCGATCGCTACCTTGCGACAGTTTGGCGGTTATTTACTCACCGGGGGAAGTGCAACCGTTGTAGATGTTTTGGTGTTTTCCCTTCTTACCCAGGCGGGAATTTGGTATGTTTACGCCTTGGGAATTAGTTACTTTTTGGGACTAAGTACCAATTTCTGGTTAAGTCGTCGGTTTGTGTTTGGTATTTACTGGCGTAACTGGTTGATGCAATATGGAGTTTTTGCGACAGTCGCCTTAAATAGTTTATTGGCGAATTTGGGGTTATTACAATTGTTGATTAATGAATTGGGGTGGTCTCCTACCCCGGCTAGACTCGTAAGCGCCGCCTGTGTAGCCTTAATTAGTTTTACCGGACATAAGCTATATTCCTTTTCGTCAGGCGATCGCATTTCCAGTTGGGAGTCTTAGGTAAAAATGAGCGATCGCAAATTTACCCCCCCACCAAGTTTAGCCGTAGTCTTGATAATTACCCTCACCAGTTGGATGATTTTTGTTCCCCTGGTCAACCCCATTGCTATCCCGATCAGAAACAATACCACCGGGGTAATTTCCCAAGCCAGCATTGAGAATATCAGTCCCTATACAGATTATCTCAAATATCTGATTTTGCTATTTACTCCCCCCCTGCTAACTCTGATAGTTTGGAAATTTCGGAAAACATCGCCGGGAGAATATCTCCACCCTGTCATTAACATTACCGCCAAAACTCTCAGCCAAAATTGGTTTTTAGCAACCGCTACCGGAATTTTACTCTTAGCCTGGGTCATTAATATTCCTTTCAACCAGTTTCAAATTACCTCCCTTTTGCGGGACTCCTTCCACGAAGGAGAATTTTTGGGATTTTGGCCGAATTTCTCCCAACTGGAAAAGCCCTTTATTAATACCGTCTTAATTCATGGCTATGGTATGGATGTTTTACCCACAGAAATAGCCATGAGTTTCATTAGCAATAATAACGGAATTGCTTTAAGTCGGCTAGTTGTTAATCTCCAAAATGCACTCACTGCTGTAGGCTATTTTTGGATTTTGTGGGAAATCACCGGGTTAGTAGGATTAAAAAAGTCAAAATTACCCATTTTTTTACTACTCTGTTTATTCTGGTGTATTTTTGATAGCATTTTCTTCAAGTTTGACGGGAGGCGAGGGACTTGGTTTGTCTTTCAAATCGCCATAACTCTCCGTTATTTTCGCCTATTTCTACCCTGGGAAACACCACAACAATTACAATCTAATCATGTCGGGGATAGCCACCATTTTCCTAGACGACAAGCCATAATTTTATCCCTGTTGGTGGGGTTGTCTATTCCTGGGGGTTTTTTGTATGTGTATGACCGCGCCATATATTTCTTAGCCGTTTATTTGATTACCTGTATCATCAGCCTATTTTTACCTTCCCAAACTAGCAAAACTTGGTTAACTGCAACTTTCACCGGGGTAGTCATTTCCCTGAGTGCGATCGCCATTTTTTTAGGATTAGATCAAGTAAATGCGATCGCCTCTCAAATCGCCTACTGGGGAAAATATGGTCGCTACATTTCCTTCATTCCCCTTCCCCCCTTCCAAATGACCTTTATCTCCCAAAAATTCTGGCTATCTATTCTCATTCAAGCCGGAGTTTTAACCTATCTCACCTGGGATTTAATCAGCCATAACTTCCAACTTAAATTCCTTGTCCGCAAACATTTATTTACCCTAATTCTCCTATCCGCCGCCGGCGTTTATATGAGAATCACCCTAGACCGCAGTGATTTAGGTCATGCTTATCACGGCGCAATTATGACAGCATTTTTAACTGTATATTTATTGCTGTTAGCTTATCGGCGATATCTGGAAAATCCCCTACATCAATTAACCCTAACATTGCCGCAAAAGCTGAGTATAGGCGTGTTATTGATATTTATTCTAACCTCAGAATCTGGTTTTAATGTCCTGGAAGCATCCCAGAAACTATCGCAACTCCCAGCCGCTATCTCTGTCCCTGATACTGAATTACTCAAACCCGATTATTTAGAAGCCAAAAATGTCATGTCACCAGAAATAGCCAATCAATCCTGTTTTTTTAATGTCACATCAGAAGGATTGTGGTATTATCTATATAATAAGCCATCCTGTTCAAAATATAGCTATGTTCTCTATGCTAAACCTACCGTCGCCCAAAACCAGGTAATCCAAGACCTAGAAAGGACTCAACCCCCCATAATTCTCTTAACTAATGATGTCTGGTTTCAAAACCCCTGGGATGAAGTCTTAAAAGCCGATTCAGCCTCTCTAATTTATCAATATATTTTACAAAAATATCGCCCACACAAATTCGTCCAATCCCATTGGTTTTGGCGACGCAGTGATATCCCCCCAACTTTCGCMACTACCGACCAATTTAATGGCGCAATTGATGTCATTCCAGAATCACCAATTCGGGTAGGTCAACCCTCAGTTTTAACCGGGTGGGGAGTAATTCCCGAAAACCGAAAACCCGCTGATGCTGTTTATCTCAGCCTGGGGGATAATAACCAGTTAATTGCTGTCGGGGAGGTGAATATTCCTCGCTGGGATGTTGCTAGTGTTTTAGGAATTCCTGAATATGCACAATCTGGCTGGAGGCTAAGGATTCCCACCGCTAGTTTACCCCCTGGCGAAATATCTTTAAAGGTTTGGGCTTATAATTCCGAAAACCACCAGCTAACCCAAATTGGAGAAGCCATTGACATCATTAAACTAAGTCAGGATGGGGCGAGGACGTGATGGGTCTGGTCAATTACCCCATATATATGGAAGATTCAGCCAATCAATTGACAAAAACTCCACATCTGGGGTTATAGTATAAATCCCCTAAATCCCAATTGATTGTATAGGCAGTGTGGGGTGTGCCGAATTTCCTGGAGATATCGTGAATCATCTGATAGAATGGAACGCAAGCTGCGTTGACCCAGAGCTAACTCAATTGAATGTTATCCCCCTAGAAGGCGATCGCCCTTTAGATTATCTGCTGTATGCCGACAACCTACCCAGACGCAATGGTGGTCGAGTATGCGATCGCATTCTTAAACGCTATAGTCATGTTAACCAAGGGGGCTGGTGGTGTTCAGGTGTCGATATCTTAACTGGAAACGAGGATCTGTGGGGATGCTTCAAGCCCGCCAAACCTCGCCTTAGCAGTCACAGCAATAAACCCATAAAATACGAACATCCTCCCCAAACCACCACCGGAATTTTCGCCTTGCGAGTTTCCCAATCAATTTGGGAAGCGATCGCCCATCGTCACAGTGTAACCCTTTCCCCCGAAGCCATACAACCAGACCGCGCCGATTTAGGATTTTGGGAATGGGTTATTGATCATCACGAAATTCCCATCTGTATCACCGAAGGCGCAAAAAAAGCCGGATCACTACTGACTGCTGGATACCCAGCCATAGCCCTTCCCGGTATTAACGGCGGCTATCGAGTCCCGCGAGACCAATGGGGAAACCGCATCGGAAAATCTCAGTTAATACCCGAATTGCAAAAATTAGCCACCCCAGGTCGCCAAATCTATATTGTCTTTGATAGCGACACCAACACCAACACCAACACCAACACCAACACCAACACCAACACCGACTCCCACCCCTTCTGATGGTATTTCAGCCGGAAATGATACCCTTAGTACAGCACAAAACAGTTCCTTAAACGTTAATAATTCTACTCTATTAGAGAATGATAGTCCGTCAAGACCAGGGGATATTCTCACCATCATAAATCTACCTTCAACTACCAGCGAAGGTGGCACAATCATCGAGGATACTAATTCATCTTTTGTCTATACACCACCCAGCGATTTTGTGGGGGTAGATAGTTTCGTTTATACAGTTATAGATAGTGATGATCAAACCGCTAATGCTACCGTTTTCATTGAGGTAGAATTAGTTAATGATCCTCCGGTAATTGACCTCAATTCTGCTGATGCTGGTAACGATTTTAGCACCAACTTTACCGAAGGAGATGATCCTGTTTTCATTGGCGCACTTGGTAGCATTAGCATTAGCGATCCAGATGGTGATGATATAGTTTCAGCCACTGTTACTATTACCAACCCAGCCAATGGAGAAGAAGAAGGTTTATCAATTACCGGGTCTTTATCTCCCAATATTACCGCCGATGCTTATGACCCAAATACGGGAGTTTTACTACTCAGTGGAACTGCGCCTGCGGTAGCTTATGAAGATGCAATTTCCCGAATAGTTTATAATAACACATCCCCAGCACCAGGTACAAGCGATCGCCTAATTACCGTCATCCTTAGTGATGGTATTGAAGACAGTAATCCCGCCAACTCTATCATTAGGATTACTGCCATTAATAACCCCCCGACCAATACAGTTCCCGAACCACAAGAAACCGATGCAGAAACCTCCTTAGTATTCAGTGAAGAGAACAACAATTCCATTAGTATTTCCGACCCTGATGCTGGTAGTAACCCAGTAGAAGTTAGCCTAGTTGCCACCAACGGCATTTTAACAGTCGGCACCAATACAGAAGGCGTGCAAATTAATGGCAGCGACACCGAAACCCTAACCCTGACAGGTGTAATAGGTTCAATTAACCGCGTCCTAGATGGTTTAACCTTTACCCCCACCGACCAATTTAACGCTCAAAACGGAGAGTTAGAAATTACCACCAACGACCTCGGAAACACCGGAGAAGGCGGTCCTTTAACCGACACAAGTACCATCACCATTAACGCTCTTAATTTACCTCCCAATGCACTAGATGATGTAGCCACAACAGTTACCAATACACCAGTGATTCTGGCTCCCGAAGAACTTATCGCTAACGATAGCGACCCCAACGAAGATGAACTAACCCTAACTGAAGTCGGGAATGCCGTAGGTGGAACCGCTCAACTCACCAGTGATGGCATTCAATTCACCCCAACTCCCAATCTACAAGGTCGAGCAAGTTTCGATTATACCATTAGTGACGGCAGGGGAGGAACAGACACAGCAACAGTTACCGTAGTAGTAAAACCATCACTAGAAGAAGCAGACGATATTCTAGCCAATGATATTTTCAATGTCGATGCTGCATCAGGTCTTCTCGCCAGCGATACTCCTATCGAAGAAGATACACTCAGTATCGTAGACTTTGACACAACCAGTCAAAGGGGAGCCTTAATACAAGTTAACCCTGATGGTAGTTATACATTCGACCCCAGGGATGTCAATGCTTTTCTACAGTTGCGAGAAGGGGAACAGATTGTAGACACATTTAGTTATACAATTACCAATGGTCTGGGTAGTACCGTTACCGCCACCGTCAGCATTACTGTAACTGGAGTTAATGAACCTCCTGTAGCTGTCGATGACAGTAATAGTACCCTAGCTAATACAGTCTTAACCGTAAGTGAGACTGAGGGAGTTTTGGTTAATGATACCGACCCCGAAGGCGGTCCGTTAGAGGTAGTTGATTTTAACCCTAATAGTTCTCGGGGTGCTACAGTTACCGTTAATCCTGATGGTAGCTACACCTACGACCCAACCACAGTAGAATCATTTGTAGCATTGCGCTTTGGTGCCACCTTAGAAGATACCTTCACCTACACGGTAGCTGATGATATGGGTAGTACGGCGACGGCTACTGTCACCATTACCGTCACCGGGGTTAATGAACCACCCAGTAACAACCTACCAGAAACCCAAGCCACTAATGCTGATATACCCCTAGTATTTAGCACTGAAACTGATAATGCTATTACCATTGCTGACCCAGACGCGGGGGATGACCCGTTAGTGGTGACTATATCGGCGACCAATGGGACAGTTACCCCAGGGGAAAATACCGAAGCCGTGGAGGTTACTGGGGAAAACACGGAAACTCTGACCTTAACTGGTACTCTTTCAGCTATTAACCAAGCCTTAGAAGGGTTAACATTTACCCCATTACCAGAGTTTCTCAACGAAAATGGTAGCTTGGAAATTACGACTAATGACCAAGGTGGTGGAGATCCTGATAATCCTTTAACGGCTACAGATACCATCACCATTGAAGCCCTAAACCGACCACCCGTCGCGGAAGATGATCAGGTTGATGCTTTACTAAATACTGCCATAAACATCCCTGGGGAAACTTTACTAGCTAATGATAGCGACCCTGATGGTGATGTTCTCACTATCATAGAAGTGGCTAATGCTAATAACGGTACAGTAGACCTAGACCCAGAGGCGGGTGATGTGTTATTTACTCCCGACTCGGACTTTCTCGGAGCAGCTAGTTTTGAGTACACCATTAGTGATGGACGTTCAGGTACTGACACGGCTACGGTGACGGTGCTGGTAAAATCTCTCCCTACGGCTGTTGATGACGAGAATAACACCTTTGCTAACCAAATTTTGAGTGTTGAGTCATCGGAGGGGGTTCTCGCCAATGACTTCGATTTAGACGGGGATGCGTTAACGGTTGTGGCTTTTGATGGCAGGAGCGTTCAGGGTGCTACAGTACAAGTTAATCCCGATGGTAGTTATACATTCGACCCCAGAAATGCTAATGCTTTATTGGCGTTGCGGGAAGAACAGGAGATAGTTGATACTTTCACGTACACTATCGAGGATGTTGATGGTAATCAGGATACGGCGACGGTCAGCATTACTGTAACTGGAGTTAATGAACCTCCTGTAGCTGTCGATGACAGTAATAGTACCCTAGCTAATACAGTCTTAACCGTAAGTGAGACTGAGGGAGTTTTGGTTAATGATACCGACCCCGAAGGCGGTCCGTTAGAGGTAGTTGATTTTGACTCTAATAGTTCTCGGGGTGCTACGGTTACGGTTAATCCTAATGGTAGCTACACCTTTGACCCAAGGGAGGTAGAATCATTTGTAGCATTGCGCTTTGGTGCCACCTTAGAAGATACCTTCACCTACACGGTAGCTGATGATATGGGTAGTACGGCGACGGCTACTGTCACCATTACCGTCACCGGGGTTAATGAACCACCCAGTAACAACCTACCAGAAACCCAAGCCACTAATGCTGATATACCCCTAGTATTTAGCACAGAAACTGATAATGCTATTACCATTGCTGACCCAGACGCGGGGGATGACCCGTTAGTGGTGACTATATCGGCGACCAACGGGACAGTTACCCCAGGGGAAAATACCGAAGCCGTGGAGGTTACTGGGGAAAACACGGAAACTCTCACCTTAACTGGTACTCTCTCAGCTATTAACCAAGCCTTAGAAGGGTTAACATTTACCCCATTACCAGAGTTTCTCAACGAAAATGGTAGCTTGGAAATTACGACTAATGACCAAGGTGGTGGAGATCCTGATAATCCTTTAACGGCTACAGATACCATCACCATTGAAACCCTAAACCGACCACCCGTCGCGGAAGATGATCAGGTTGATGCTTTACTAAATACTGCTATAAACATCCCTGGGGAAACTCTACTAGCTAATGATAGCGACCCTGATGGTGATGTTCTCACTAKCATAGAAGTGGCTAATGCTAATAACGGTACAGGAGACCTAGACCCAGAGGCGGGTGATGTGTTATTTACTCCCGACTCGGACTTTCTCGGAGCAGCTAGTTTTGAGTACACCATTAGTGATGGACGTTCAGGTACTGACACGGCTACGGTGACGGTGCTGGTAAAATCTCTCCCTACGGCTGTTGATGACGAGAATAACACCTTTGCTAACCAAATTTTGAGTGTTGAGTCATCGGAGGGGGTTCTCGCCAATGACTTCGATTTAGACGGGGATGCGTTAACGGTTGTGGCTTTTGATGGCAGGAGCGCTCAGGGTGCTACAGTACAAGTTAATCCCGATGGTAGTTATACATTCGACCCCAGAAATGCTAATGCTTTATTGGCGTTGCGGGAAGAAGAGGAGATAGTTGATACTTTCACCTACACTATCGAGGATATTGATGGTAATCAGGATACGGCGACGGTCAGCATTACTATAACCGGAGTTAATGAACCTCCTGTAGCTGTCGATGACAGTAATAGTACCCTGGCTAATACGGTTCTAACTGTGAATGCGCCTAGGGGTGTGTTGAGTAATGATACCGACCCCGAAGGCGGTCCGTTAGAGGTGGTTGATTTTGACTCTAATAGTTCTCGGGGTGCTACGGTTACGGTTAATCCTAATGGTAGCTACACCTTTGATCCAAGGGAGGTAGAATCATTTATAGGATTGCAGGAAGGGGAGACTTTAGAAGATACCTTCACCTACACAGTAGCTGATGATATGGGTCTTACAGCCACCGCTACTGTGACTATTACTGTGACAGGGGTTAATGAACGTCCTGTTGTGGATCTGAGTCCTGATGATTCGGAAACTCTGAATTTTGCGACTACTTTCACGGAAAAACAGCCACCAGTGACGATCGCCTCTGCTGATGGTGTCAGTATTACCGACCCTGATAATGATAGCCTAGTGGGGGCTACTGTCAGGATTACTAATCTGTTGGATGGGGATTTTGAGGAATTAGCAGTTAATACGGGTGATACCGATATTACGGCTAATTATAATCAAGCTACGGGGGTGTTAAGACTCTCTGGGGAAAATTCCCTGAGTGTTTATGAACAAGTCCTGGCAACGGTAACATATATAAATCGTTCCCTCGATCCCAATACAAGCGATCGCCGGATTGAAGTAGTGGTAAATGATGGCAGGGATAATAATAACCCCCTAGCTGTTAGCACTATTTCTGTGGTGGCGGTTAATGACCCCCCGGTGATTGATTTAGATACGACTAACAGTGTCGCTGGCGGTAACAACTTTGCTACTACTTTTGAATCCGAAGCCGGTCCAGTGGCGATCGCTTCTAATAATGTCAGAATTACCGACCCAGATGATACTACCATCCAATCCGCAACTATTACTCTGACCAATCCCATCAATGGGGAAGATGAGGGTTTATCCGTCATTGGCGGACTTCCGGGGGGTATCACCGCCGAAGCCTATAATCCAGAAACGGGGGTTCTTAGGCTGTCTGGTAGTGCATCTTTCGCCAACTATCAAACAGCCATTTCCCGGATATTTTACAACAATACCTCAAACCGTCCTAATACCACAGACAGGATAGTAACAGTTGTGGTTAATGATGGCAATGATGACAGTAATCAGCCTCGGACAACTATTGATATGTTTGTGCCTCTGATTGCTAATGATGTCGGTCCGATTGTTACCAATATTCAATCTGGGAACTTATTTATTGATATACTCGCTAATGATATCTTTCCAGAGGGTGAGAATCCTACTGTTGAAAATGATGCAGCCGAAAGTGGTTCGGCTATACCTGCTTGGGAAGCAGCATCTGATGAAATGAGGTACAACATCATTGGTACTTTTGTCGGGGAGGATCGATTTACATACACGATTAGTGCCGATAGCCAGTCAGTAACCGCCACAGTTTTGGTTGATAGGAGACCGGCGCCTGGGGATGATCCTGTCAGTGTTGAAGGCGGTAGTTTTGGCGACTTGTTAACTGGTGGTGCTGGTAATGATACCTTATTAGGATTGGGTGGTAATGATACCCTAGTGGGTGGTTTGGGGAGTGATTCTTTGCTAGGAGGAGAGGGAAATAATCGCTTTTTATACCAGAGTCCTGATGATGGTGGCGGCACAGCATTTAATGCTGATAGCACAGGTAGTATTAACGAACAAATTGGTACGGGATTATATGATACGATCGCCGATTTCACTGGTCTGGGAGAGGCGGAAGGAGATGCGATCGCCTTTTCTAGTGGTTTTATTCCTAATACTGACCGCATTCTCCTAACCGTTCAAACTGATATTTCATCTAATGTCTTGGATGGAAATAATCTGTTTGCTTATGATGATGGTAACCATACCTACATAATTTATGATGGTGATGGTGATAATACCACCGGGGAAGACTCCCAGATTTTAGCCAGACTCCAAAATATCACAGGGGTAACTGAGTTATCACCCGATGATTTTATGATTTTTTAGAGAGTCTGACCCGCCTTTTATAGGCGGGTAGCTCTGGCTTGTGGTGAGGAATATAAGTACCTCCATAACCACCCCTACTGGTGGATATGGTATGATCTCACTTCAAGCCCAACCTTTTTCGTAGCCAAGTCGCACCCATAAATAATAAGGGAGTTGCGATGAGCCCCACACTGATAAAATGTAGGGGAAAATGGAAGTAACAATACCATAAAATCAGAACTCCATAGGTCGAGTCTATATGGTCAAACAGATAGGTAATCATATTCGCTTCTTCTCCGGGCGCAATATTTAGCCTTCGTTTGATATAAGAGTTGGGTAATTCAGACAGGTTAAACACCAACCCAGTCAGTAAACCAAATTCAACGCCATTAAAATCTTGGAAATGGATAGGAAAATTTGGGTTAATTTCCCCCAATGATTCTAGGAATTGAAACGCGATTACACTCACCATAAAAGTCAGCGGAAGGCTAATTAGACCCCGCCATTTTTTGTTTTCACCAAACCATTCTTTTTGCACCGGGAAGTTGAAGAGTTGAAACGGGGGAGTTTTCCATAAGAAGGCTTCTAAAACTCCGGCCACAAATAGCCCGCAGGCTATCCACATCAAATTAAGTAAGTCCCAGGTTAGCATTAGTAATGTATCAGATAATTCCATGTCCAGAGATTAATAGAGTCAATCCATTATCCATTATCCCGCGCCCTAGGTAGTGGGAAACGGTAATCACATTACCGACTCCCAAGCATATCTGGGGGCTGATTCCATCTATCTCCAAAAAAAACTTGATATATCAACTCCTAAGATATATAGTATAGGTGAGGTAAGAAAATGTCTCGTCCGCTTTGAGAATTGCCGCAACCCAGGGGGCTGGTGAGCCTCTACTACAAACCCTCTGGGTTCTGAAGTTGCCGACTCCCAAGCATATCTGGGGACTGGTTGCATCTACGTCGAAAAAAACTTGACATATCACCCCCTCTAAAAACTCTAGTCAGAGGGAGGGGATATTTGTCGTGGATAGTCTTGAGAATTGCCACAGCCCCCTGGGCTGGTGAACCTCTGCTACCAACCTTCTGGGTTCTGAAGTTCACCGATTATGGCTTTTTCAGGAACTGTATTTTACCTAACTCATTTCATGTCTAATCCCAAAACCCTCACCATTCCCTACTCCCGTCATTTCCTAGAATGGCTAGACCAACAGCAACTCAGCCTAGGACTGACCACCTATCAAACCAACCGCCTTTGTCTAATCGGTATCCAACCCGACGGCCAAATTTATACCCCCGTATGGGAATTTGACCGTCCCATGGCACTTCATGCCACCTCAGACCGCCTCTACCTCGCCACCCGCTATCAAATTTGGCGACTGGAAAACGTCCTCGAAGCTGGTCAACTGCTGCAAGACAAATGCGATCGCCTTTATGTCCCCCGAGTCGCCCACACCACCGGAGACCTAGACATCCATGCTATAGCGATCGACCCCAACCAAAACCTAATTTTTGCCAACACCGAATATAGCTGTTTAGCCACACTCCACCCCCAACACAGCTTTACCCCCTTATGGAAACCCGAATTTATCTCCAAACTCGCCCCCGAAGACCGTTGTCACCTCAACGGAATCGCCACAGTTAATGGCATCCCCCGCTATGTTACCGCCATCAGCCAATCAGACGTAGCCTCCGGTTGGCGACACCAAAGGCGAGACGGAGGAATCGTCATCGACATTCACACCAACCAAATCATCGCCCAAGGTTTATCAATGCCCCACTCTCCCCGGTGGCATCAAAACCAACTCTGGCTACTCAACTCAGGCACCGGAGAACTCGGCTATATTGACAACAACCAATTTATCCCCGTCACCTTCTGTCCCGGCTACGGACGGGGGTTAATCTTCATTGGCAATTATGCCATAGTCGGACTCTCCAAACCCAGAGACTATCACTTCTGTGGCTTATTACTCGAAGAAAAACTACAACAAAAACAAGCCGCCCCCCGTTGTGGCATCGTGATCATCGACATCACCAGCGGGGACATCATCGAATGGCTAGACATGGACACCGAGGCCAGCGAAATCTACGATGTCGCCATTCTACCCCAAGTCCGTTGTCCCATGGCATTAGGATTCAAAACCGGGAACATCTCCAAACTCATAACTATCGGACAACCCATCAACTTAACCCCACCCCAAAYSAMCMSSRWMWMSMGSCCAGAAACCCTGCTATTTCGAKGCATCAACTGGCAAAACTCCCAGCTAACCCCCGCCATAGCCCTAACTAGCAACCTCAGCAAACAACCAATTATTGACCCCCCACAAGCCACCTTCAGCCCCCCATCATCTCCCCCCAAAAACACAACCTATCAACAACACTTTGAACAAGGTCAAGCCCTCAAAAAACAGGGTCAATTAGCCGGCGCCGAAACCTGCTTTAAAAAAGCCATACTCGCCAACCCCAACTATATCCCCGCCCACAATAACCTAGGTACATTGCTGCAACAACAACAGCGATACAACGAAGCCATAATCTGTTATCAAAACACCCTGAAACTGAACCCCAACCTCCCCGAAACCCTCGCCAACCTCTGCTCAATTTATCTGCTGCAAGACCMACTCCAACCCGCAGAAGCCGGACTCAAACGCGCCCTAGAAATGAACCCCCAATGTGTTCCCGCCCTGTACAACCTCGGCTTACTGTACAAACAACAAGCTAAATTAGAAGCAGCCATCAAACTCTTTCAAGCCGCCGCCAGCCACCAACCCAACTACACAGAAGCCTACTTCCAACTCGCCCAAATTTGGGAATTTCAAAGTCAATTTACCCTAGCTAAACTCGCCTACCAACGAGTGCAACAACTCAACCCGAACTACCCCGCCATATCACATCACATCGAATTTGTCAAGCTCCAGTTATGTGATTGGGAAAATTACGACCAATTTATCAACA